>JBBIHL010000218.1:0-3963 GCA_037447075.1 Candidatus Eiseniibacteriota bacterium
GGCGCGCACCACGCGGGCTCCCGCCAGCACCGCGGCCGCCGCCGCCGCCAGGCTGCCCTCCAGCCGCTCCTCGATGGGCAGGTCGAGGACCTTGCCGATGAAGCTCTTGCGCGAGGCGCCCACCACCACGGGGCGTCCCAACGGGGAGAGCTCGTCGAGGCGAGCCAGGAGCTCCAGGTTGTGCTCGGCGGTCTTGCCGAAGCCCAGTCCAGGGTCCACCGCCAGGCGGTCCTCGCTCACGCCGTGGGCGCGCGCGAAGGCCAGCCGCTCGCCCAGGAACTCGCGGATCTCGCGGGCCACGTCCTCGTACGACGGGTCATGCTGCATGGTGGCCGGCGTGCCGCGCATGTGCATGAGCACCACGCCCGCCCCCTGCTGCGCGGCGACCTCCACCATGCGCGCGTCGCCGCGCAAGGCGGTGACGTCGTTCACCACGCAGGCGCCGCTGCGCAGCGCCAGCTCGGCCACGACGCTGCTGCTGGTGTCCACGGACAGGCACAGGCGGCCGTTGCGTCCGAGCCGCTCGAACACCGGCCGCAGCCGCCGCCACTCCTCCTCGGCGGTCACCGGGGCGGCGCCCGGGCGGGTGCTGACGCCGCCCAGGTCCAGGATGTCGGCCCCCTCCTCGGCCAGCTTCAGGGCGTGGGCCACGGCGGCGTCGGGATCCACGAACCGGCCCCCGTCGGAGAACGAGTCGGGGGTGACGTTGACGATGCCCATCACCAGGACGCGATGGGAGAGATCGAAGACGTGACGGCAGCAGCGCCAGTTCATACCAGCTCCCTCGGCGGGACCGAGGCCGCAGCGAGTCTAGGCGGCCGCGGAGACCGGGGTCAAGGAAGGCGAGGGCGGCGAGGCGTGGGCCCGTGAGTCATCGCCGACGGCCGGGGCCGGCGGTCCCGCACGGGTGCGCGGCCACCGCCGCGCGCTTCCGATTGACCGTCCGCCTGCCCGATGGTAGCTGTTACCGGTCTTTTGCCCGAATCCGGGCGTCTTCTACGGCAGTGAGCGCGTGGCCGCACCGGGTCGGACCGCTGCGACGCCTGCCGCGGCTTCCGCGCCGGCCCCTCGAGCACCGGCCGGCCCCTTGGGGAGGTTCTGACGGCATGATCCGATCGCGGGCAGCGCTCCTCGCCAGCCTGGCGGCGGCCTGCGTCGCGGCCCCGGCCCCGGCGCAGATCATCGGTCGCGGCTTCGAGGTCTCGGCGCAGGGCGGCGCCATGTTCTTCGACCCCCGCTCCGACTTCAAGGATGCCCCGCTGGGGGCGGGCAGCCTGACCTGGCGCTATTCGCCCATGGTGGCCCTGGAGCTCTCGGGCTTGGTCAGCAAGTCCGAGCACGAGCCCGACGGCGGTGACGCCTGGTTCTCGACCTACGGCGCCGACGTGCGGCTGAACCTGCGTGAACCCAGCGGGCGCGTGGTGCCGTTCGTCCTGGGCGGCATCTCGTCCGCGCGCAGCCGGCTGTTCGGCGCCAGCGAAGTGGACGACCTGGACCGGGGGGTGCCCACCGCGGCGCTGGGGATGCTGCTGAATCTGGGGGGCAACCAGCGCTGGTACGCGCGGCTGCAGGTGCGCGACACCTGGTTCAAGGACCGGGGCCGGGGCGACCTGAGCAACGACATCTCCCCCACCCTGGGCGTCACTTACGTGTGGGGCGGAAAGCCGCGGGACAGCGACACCGACGGCGTGCGCGACTGGCTGGACCGCTGCCCCGAGACGCCCTTGGGCGCCAAGGTGGACGCCCACGGCTGCCCCACGGACGCCGACGGGGACCGCGTGTTCGACGGCCTCGACGAGTGCGAGAACACGCCCCAGGGCTGCGTGGTGGACAAGAAGGGCTGCCCGCTGGACGCCGACGGCGACGGGGTGTGCGACGGCGTGGACAAGTGCGCCGACACGCCCAGGGGCGCCACGGTGGATCCCAGCGGCTGCCCGCTGGACGGGGACGGCGACGGGGTGTTCGACGGCCTCGACCAGTGCCCCAACACGCCCACCGGCTGCGCGGTGGATGCGAACGGCTGCCCGCTCGACGCCGACGGCGACGGCGTATGTGACGCGCACGACCAGTGCCCCAACACGCCGCCCGATGCCAAGGTGGACCCCAGCGGCTGCCCGCTCGAGATCAGCGAGAAGGAGATCCAGCTCCTGGACGTGGGGATGATCCGGGTGGAGAACATCAACTTCGACACCGGCAAGGCCTCGATCCGGGCCGAGAGCGACTCGCTGATCCGCGAGGTCGGCCAGATCCTGGTGCAGTACCCGGCGCTCAAGATCGAGATCGGCGGCCACACCGACATCACCGGCAGCCGCAAGAAGAACGAGGCGCTCTCCAAGGAGCGGGCGGATTCGGTCTACGCCCGGATCAAGGCGCTCTACCCGGCCCTGCCGGACACGCAGTTCACCACCGCGGGCTACGGTCCGGACAAGCCGATCGCGAGCAACGCCACGGTGCTGGGCCGCGCCAAGAACCGCCGGGTGGAGTTCAAGGTGCTCAACACCGAGGCGCTGCGCATCGAGCGCGAGAAGCGCCACTACCTCAAGAAGGACGAGACCCCCGGCAAGCAGCCGTGACGCGACGAGCGCGCGGGGGGCCCGGCACGCCGCCTCGCACGCCGGGAAGGGGGCGCGGGGCGCCGCGACGGCGCCCCGCTTGCGTTCCGGGGCGGATGCGGCAGAATGACGGAGGCAGGGTCCATTCCAGGGCAGGGAGGCCTCGATGGACAACGACTTCAAGCGCGGCGAGTATGTGATCAGCACCGACCGCACCCGCCTCGACCTGGGCGTGGTGCACGGCTTCCTCACCAAGTCCTACTGGGCCGAGGGCATCCCGCGCGAGGTGGTGCGCCGCTCGGTCCAGCAGTCCCTCTGCTTCGGCCTCTACCACCAGGGCAAGCAGATCGGCTTCGCCCGCGTCATCACCGACTACTCCACCTTCGGCTACCTGGGGGACGTATTCGTGCTCGAGGAGTACCGCGGGCGCGGCCTGGGCAAGTGGCTGGTGGAGGTCATCATGTCCTACCCGCAGCTGCAGGGCTTCCGCCGCTGGATCCTGCTCACCCGCGACGCCCACCTGCTCTACAAGCCTTTCGGCTTCCGCCTGCTCGCCAACCCGGAGCGCTGGATGGAGAGGTGGGACGCGGCGGTGTACCAGCGGGACCAAGCGCGCTAGATGACTTCGCGTGATTCTGCACAGGTGGAATCAGGCCGCATAGGCCAGGACCTCCACCAAGTCGAATCGGGTCTGGAGATAGCGGTGCACGTTCGCCATCAACTCGGCCATGTTCCGGCACTGGTGGTTGCGCGTCACGTTGGCATGCAGGTCGAGCCACAGCCGCTCGATCTTGTTCTCCTTCTGGCAGTACGGCGGCAGGAAGTGGAGGCGGAGCTTGGCCCCGTGCACGCTCAGCCAGGCCCGGGTCACCTCGCTCTTGTGGATGATCGAGTTGTCGAGGATCACGTGGATCACCCGCGCCCAGGGGTAGGCCGCTTGCAGTGCCCGCAGCAGGTTGAGGAGCAGCCAGCTCGCCTTGCGGTCGCCGGCGACGTAGACCAGCCGCTGGTGCGCCGAGTCGTAGGCGCCGGCCAGATACCGCTTCTCGTTCTGGCCCGGGGTAGGGATCTCGCGCTGGGTGCCGGGCAGCATCCAGTCGAAGCCGATCTTGGGATTGAGGTGGATGTCCACCTCGTCGGCGTAGACCACGACCTCGCCCGGTCGGGGCTTCCTCGCCAGGCGGCGCAGGGCGATGATCCGCGCCGCGCGCCGGGCGGCTTTCCACGTCCAGCGTGGGGCCACCGGCCGGGCCCGTCCCCAGCGCACGCGCCACCGGTGCAGCAGCTTCCCCAGGTGCCCGACCGAGAGCACCACCCCCAGCGCCTGGGCCACGACCTTGGCGATCAACTCCAACGTCCACGTCCAACGCGAGTAGCCGTAAGCGGGCGGGCTCTGCTCCAGGATCCTCAG
>JBBIHL010000218.1:4063-5727 GCA_037447075.1 Candidatus Eiseniibacteriota bacterium
AGCAGCACGCTACAACGCACGCGCACGCCGGCCTCCCGGGTCTTGCGGGCCAGTCGGCGCAACCACAGGCGCGCCGGGCGCGCCAAACGGAAACCTCGGCACATCGTGAGACCTCCTTGTCTCTTGGTGGTGAATCCACCGTCCAAGCCAAGAGATACAAGGCAGGTCTCACGTATTTCAACCCCCCGGTCGGCGGCTTTGCCGAATCAGGCGAACCTATTTAGGAGGCGCCAGGCGCGGTCAGGGTGGCGCTCCGAGCGGCGCCCGCCTCGCGCCGACGCCCACCCTCCCTACGTCCGCTGCTTCTTCTTCTCCGCCGCCGGGAACAGGATGTTGTTGAGGATGAGCCGGTAGCCCGGGGAGTGCTTGAAGCGGGCCAGGTCGGTGGGCGGGTCCCCCACCATGTGCTGGTAGTCCTCCGGGTCGTGCCCGCCCAGGAAGGTGAAGGTCCCGCGCCCGTACTGGCCGTGGAGGTACTTGACCTCGTCGGTGCCCTCCACCTCGCCCAGCACCAGCACCCCGCTCTTGAGCTTGGAGCGCCGGAACGCGGTGCTCTGCCCCAGGAACTCGGGCACGGCGTTGACGTGGTCCTGGGTGAGCATGGTGGGCACCGGATCGTTCTTGGCGGAGAAGTCGAACAGGGTGAAGTAGCTGCCGGGCCCGCGCGCGCCCGCCTCCTGGGTGAGGTCAATGTCGGAGAAACGGTAGAGGAAGGGGTCCATCTCCAGGACGAAGTCCTTGAACGCCAGGGTGCGGGAGAAGTCCAGCTTGCGCTGGGCCTGCGGCTCGGGCGGGTCGCCGTCGTAGACGGCGTCGGCGAGGTCCACGCCCTGGGCGGCGAGCGCGATGTCGTAGGTGTCGGTGGCCGAGCACATGCCGAACATGAACCCGCCGCGCGCCACGTACTCCTTGATGGCCTGGGCCACCGCGCCCTTGAGCTGCGTGACCTTGGCGTAGCCCATGCGGGCCGCCATCTCCTTCTGCACCCGCTCCTCCTCCTGATACCAGGGGAAGTTGCGGTAGGCGGCGTAGAACTTGCCGTGCTGCCCGGTGAAGTCCTCGTGGTGCAGGTGCAGCCAGTCGTAGCGGGGCAGCTCGCCGCGCAGCACCTCCTCGTCCCAGACCTTGGCGTAGGGGATGTCGGCGTACTCCAGCGCCAGCGTGACCGCGTCGTCCCACGGCGGAGTGTTGGGCGGGATGTAGACGGCCACCTTGGGCGCCTTCTCGAGCGCCACCGCCTCCATGTTGTTGTCGGCGAGATCGGCGCGCATCGCCGCCTCCTGCGCGCCGCCCATGGCCTCGAAGGCCACCCCGCGCACGTTGGCCTCGCGCTCGATCTCGGGATCGTCGGGCAGCAGGAAGGAGCCGCCGCGGTAGTTGAGCAGCCACTCGCAGCGGTGCCCGCGGGCGAGCACCCAGTAGGCGAGGCCATAGGCCTTGAGGTGGTCGGTCTGCGCCAGGTCCATGGGCACCAGGATCCTGGCGGCCGCCGGCGCCGCCCACAGGGCACCGCCGGCGAGCCCGGCGGCGGCGAGGGCCGTCGCCAGTCCCAGCGCCGGCACCAGCGCCCAGCCCTCGATCACCTCGGCGTAGGAGCGGTGCTTGCGCCGCCTGGGCTCCCCGGGGCGGCGCGGGCGGCGCAGGAAGCGCAGCGCGAGCCCCAG
>JBBIHL010000219.1:0-5716 GCA_037447075.1 Candidatus Eiseniibacteriota bacterium
TCCTCGCCGTCGCCGCCTTCCTGCCCGTGGACCTGTTCCCCACCTCCTCGCAGGGCGAGTTCAGCTTCAACGTGCGCCTGCCCGAGGGGACCTCGCTGCAGGCGACCGATTCGGTCCTGGCGCGGGTGGCGGCCGTGGTGAAGGACGACCCCCGGGTGCGTCACGTCTACACCAGCGCCGGCCAGACCGAGCTCTCGTCCTTCGCGGGGGCGGCCACGGAGTCCAACCGCGGCCAGGTGGCGGTGGCGCTGAAGCGGGCCGCCGACCGGCGCGCGGAGGCCGCCGTCGCCGCGCGCCTGCGCGCGGCGCTCGAGGGCGTGCCGGGGCTCTCCTACGAGTTCGAGCGGCCCAGCCTGCTCACCTTCAAGTTCCCGGTGGAGGTGGAGGTGTACGCCTACGACCTCGACACGCTGCGCGCGGTCTCGGCCGCGGTGATGGAGCGGCTGGCCGGCGTCCGCGGCCTCCAGGACGTGCACGGCTCGATCCGCGGCGGCGAGCCCGAGGTGCAGATCGCCTTCGACCGCGACCGCCTGGCGGCGATGCACCTGGACGTGGGCCAGGCCTCGCGCCTGGTGCGCAACGCGGTGCAGGGCGAAGCCGCCACCCAGTTCGCCGACCTGGACCGCAAGCTGGACATCCGGGTGCGGGCCACCGCGGAGCAGCGCTCGCGCGTGGCCGAGCTCGCGGACCTGGAGGTGGGGCGCAACCAGGGGCGGCCGGTCCGCCTGGGCGCGGTCGCCACCGTGGCGGTCGCCGCCGGGCCGGGCGAGATCCGCCGCATCGCCCAGCAGCGCGCCGCGGTGGTGACCGCCAACCTGGTGGGCCGCGACCTCAATTCCACGTCGCGCGAGATCCAGGCGGGGCTGGACGCGCTCGACCTGCCTGCCGGGGCGCGCGTGGCGCTGGCCGGGCAGAACGAGGAGATGGCGCAGTCGTTCGCCTCGCTGCGCTTCGCGCTGCTGCTGGCCGTGCTGCTGGTCTACCTGGTGATGGCGAGCCAGTTCGAGTCGCTGCTGCACCCGTTCATCATCATGTTCACCCTTCCCATGGCCGTGATCGGCGTGGTCCTCACGCTGCTCGTCACCGGGACACCGGTGAGCGTGATGGTGCTGATCGGCATGATCATCCTGGCGGGGATCGTGGTGAGCAACGGCATCGTGCTCATCTCCTACGTCAACCAGCTGCGCGAGCGGGGGCGCTCCAAGCTCGACGCGCTGGTCGAGGCCGGCCAGGTGCGGATGCGGCCCATCCTCCTCACCGCGCTGGCCACCATCCTGGGCCTGCTGCCCATGTCCTTGGGCCTCGGCGAAGGGGCCGAGATCCGCGCGCCGCTGGCGCTCACCTTGATCGGCGGCCTGGCCTGCGCCACCGCGCTCACCCTGATCGTGCTGCCGGTGATGTACGCCACGCTGGACCGCGGGAGGTAGCTCCCGCACCAGCGCCATGAACCTCCCGCGCTGGAGCCTGCGCTTCCCGGTCACCGCCGCCATGGCGCTGGTGGGCGCGATCGTGGTGGGGGCCATCGCCCTGCCGCGGCTCCCCCTGGCCTTCCTGCCCGAGGTGGACTTCCCCGGGCTCGACATCAGCATCCCCTACCCCAACGCGCTCCCCTCCCAGGTGGAGGAGCAGATCACGCGACCGGCCGAGGAGGCGCTCGCCACCTTGAGCCGCGTGCGGCGCATCCGGTCCTGGTCCTCCAGCAGCGGCGCCAACATCTTCGTGCAGTTCGACTGGGGCGAGAACATCAGCCCGCTGCGGGCCGAGGCGCGCGAGAAGCTGGACCGCATCCGGGACCTGCTGCCGGCCGACGTGGACCAGATCCAGGTGAACAGCTTCCACTCCTCGGACATCCCGGTGCTCGAGTGCCGGGTGTCGGCCGACCGCGACCTCTCGCGCGACTACGAGCTGCTGAACCGCCACCTGGCCGACCCGCTGCGGCGCGTGCCGGGCGTGGCCAAGGTGGAGCTCTACGGCGTCGAGCGCCCGCAGGTGCAGATCGAGTTCAGCCTGGACGCCCTGAAGCGCCACAACCTCGACGCCGGGCCGCTCCTGCAGCGGGTGGACGCGGCCAACCGCAGCGTGAGCGCCGGCCAGCTGCGCCGCCCCGACGAGACCTGGCCGCTGCGGGTGGTGAACCAGTTCGCCAGCCTGGACGAGATCGGAAGCTTCCCGGTGGACGATCGTGGCCTGCGCCTGCGCGACGTCGCCACCGTGAGCGCGCGCGAGCCCGACCTGGACTACGGCCGCCACCTGGACCGCTCCCGCGCCGTCGGCCTCAACGTCATCAAGGAGTCCGGCGCCAACACCGTGCAGGTCGCCGAGCGCGCCCGCAAGGTGCTGAAGCAGATCGAGAGCGATCCGCTCATGCGCGGCATCCAGGTGCTCACCTTCACCGATCAGGGCGAGGACATCCGCAGCGCGCTGGAGGGCCTGCTGCATGCCGGGCTGATCGGCGCGGCGCTGGCCACCCTGGTGCTGCTGTTCTTCCTGCGCAACCTGGCCGCCACCCTGGTCGTGGCGGTGGCCATCCCGTTCTCCCTCTTCGCCACCCTGGCGCTCCTCTACTTCACCGGGCGCTCGCTCAACATCCTCTCGATGATGGGCCTCATGCTGGCCGTGGGCATGCTGGTGGACAACGCGGTGGTGGTGCTGGAGAGCATCTACCGCCACCGCGAGTGCGGCCTGTCCCGCCTGCGGGCGGCGCTGCAAGGGGCGCGCCAGGTGCTGCCGGCCGTGGTCGCCTCCACCGCCACCTCGGTCATCGTCTTCCTGCCGCTGGTGCTGGGCGGGCGCACCGAGGTCACCACCTGGATCGGCGAGGTGGGGCGGACCATCATCTTCACCCTGGGCTGCTCGCTCCTGGTCTCGGTGACCGCCATCCCGCTGGCCATGGGCCGGCTGCTGCCCGAGCGCGCCGCCGCGCCGCCCCGGCTCCTGGAGCGGCTCTCGCTGCGCCACCGCCGCGTGCTGGGCTGGACCCTGGCGCACCGGCTCGCGGCCCTGGGGATCGCGTTCCTGGTGGTGGTGACCGCCGCCGTCCCCTTCGCGCTCAAGGTGGACAAGAGCGCGTTCTCCGGAACCAAGGTCGAGGCGGTCAACGTCAGCTACGAGTTCACCGACAACCTGAACCATCGCGAGGTGGAGAAGTACGTCACGCGCGTGGAGGACTGGATCGAGGCCCACAAGCGCGAGCTGAACGTGAAGTCCACCTACTCGTACTTTTCCGGCAACCAGGCCTTCACCCGCGCCTACCTGGCCCAGGGCCACGCCGACAGCGAAGGCGCGCGGGAGACCCGCAAGAAGCTGCGCGGGGGCCTGCCGCCCCTGCCGGGCGCCAAGCTCACCCTGGGCGGCGACGACGACGGCGCGGGCCAGGAATCGCGGCTGGCGGTGCGGCTCTTCGGCGACGCCGGCCCGCGGCTCGAAGCCCTCGCCCGGGAGGTCGCCCGCCGGCTCGAGCACGTGCCCGGGCTCGCCGACGTGGTGGTCGGCGGCGAGAAGGGTCGCGAGGAGATCGCCGTCCTGGTGGACCGCGACCAGGCGAGCCACGTGGGGCTCACGGCCGGCGGGGTGGGCGCCGCGACCGCCCTGTTCTTCCGCGGCCGGCCGCTGGCCCGCTACCGCGGCGCCCAGGGGGAGGTCGAGGTCCAGGCGCGCCTCTCGCCCCAGGACCGCAGCAGCCTGGAACGCCTGCGCGAGCTGCCGCTGCTGGGACGCGACGGGCAGGTGGTGCCGCTCGGAGCGGTGGCCGAGTTCCGCGGCGCCAAGACCCCCACGAGCGTGGAGCGCCAGCAGCGTCACACCGTGCTGACCGTGCGCGCCAACCTCGACTCCAAGCAGATGGGCGAGATGCGCAAGGCGGTGACGCGCACGCTCAACGCCATGACCTTCCCCACCGGCTACACCTGGTCGTACGGCGAGGCGTTCGAGGAGGAGGACCAGACCCAGAAGGAGATGCTGGTCAACCTCGGCCTGGCGCTGGTCCTGGTCTACCTGGTGATGGCCGGCCTGTTCGAGTCGCTGCTGCACCCCTTCGCCATCATGTGCGCGCTGCCCTTCGCCTTCGTGGGCATCTCGTGGATCTGCTTCCTCACCGGCTCGCCGTTCAACCTGATGGCGCAGATCGGGCTGCTGATCCTGATCGGGATCGTGGTGAACAACGGCATCGTGCTCATCTACCACGTGCACCAGCTGCGCGAGCGCGGCATGGAGCGCGCGCCGGCCATCCTGGAGGCGGCGCGGGACCGGCTGCGCCCCATCCTCATGACCACGATGACCACGATCCTGGCGCTGCTCCCGCTGGCGGTGGGGCAGAACAAGATCGGCGACGTGCTCTACTTTCCGCTGGCCCGCACGGTGATCGGCGGCCTGGCGGCCTCCACGCTGCTCACGCTCGTGCTGGTCCCCTGCCTTTACACGCTGATCGAGGACGGGGCGCGCCTCATGGGCCGGGTGTGGCGGCAGGGGCCGCGGGCGGCGTGAGGGAGCGTCGCCGGCTCTTCCAAGGAGGTGCTTGATGTCGAATCCAAGAACGGTCCGACGGGCGGGCGCCGTGCCCGCCCTGGCCGCGGCGGCGGCGCTGGCCGCGCTGGCCGTGCCGGGAAGCGCCCGGGCCAGCGAGCGCTTCACGCTGCCGGGCGACGAGGTGGCCGTCTACAACCTGGCGGGGAAGATGCAGGTGGTGGCCGGCCGCGGGTCGCAGGTCGAGGCGGAAGTGGCGCGCCAGGGACGCGACGGCGGCAAGCTGAAGGTCGAGACCGGCCGCATCGGCGAGCGCCAGACGCTGCGCGTGATCTACCCCGCGAATCGCGTGGTCTACCGCAGCGGCGAAAGGCGCTCCTCGACCACGGTGAGGGTGCGCGACGACGGCACCTTCGACGATGACCGGGGCGGGCGCAAGGTCACGGTGGCCACCTGGGGCTTCGGCCTTCAGGCCGGCGCCGACGTGACCCTCTACGTGCCCAAGGGCAAGCAGGTCGCGGTTCACCTGGGGGTGGGCGAGGCCACGGTCTCCAACGTGGAGGGCGACCTGCGGGTGGACGTGCACGCGGCCCCGGTGCGCGCCGAGCACACCCGGGGACGGCTCAAGCTCGACACCGGCTCCGGGGGCGTCACCGTGTCGGACGCCCAGGGGGACGTGACGATTGACACCGGGTCGGGGGGCGTGCGCGTCTCGAGCGTCCGTGGCGGAAACCTGCTGGTGGACACCGGCTCGGGCGGCGTCACCGGCGACGACCTCCGGGTGGAGCGGCTCTCCGTGGACACGGGCTCGGGCGGGGTCGAGCTGCTGGCGGTGAGCGCCGCCGAGATCCGGCTCGACACCGGCAGCGGCCACGTCCGGCTGGACCTCCGGAGCGACGTGCGGGTGCTCGACGTGGACACCGGCTCGGGCGGGGTCACGATCACCGTGCCCGACCAGCTCGGCGCCGACGCGGAGATCGAGGTGGGCAGCGGCGGCATTGACATTGACGTGCCGCACGAGGTGGTGGGCCGCATCAGCCGCGACCACTACCGCTGCAGGATCGGCGACGGCCAGGGGCGCATCCACATCGAGACCGGCTCGGGCGGGGTGAGGCTGCGGCAAGGGTGAGGGCCCGCCCCGGGCGGGCCGCGGAGCCGGATTGTCCCCGACGGCGCCATTGATGGGGGCCGCACGGTCCACTAGCCCAACTTCGCCAGTTCGTCGACGCGTTTCGCGATATTCGCAGCGATCCTG
>JBBIHL010000220.1:0-5713 GCA_037447075.1 Candidatus Eiseniibacteriota bacterium
GGCGGTGGCGGCGGTGGACCGCGACCCCGAGGGCAAGGCGCGGCTGCGCGACGCCTGCGCGGGCTCGCCGGCGGGCTTCACCTTCTACGCCGCCGACGTGCGCGACTTCGCCCGCGCGCAGCAGGTGGTGGACGACGCGGTGCTGCGCTTCGGGCGGCTCGATTACCTGGCCTTGAACGCCGGCATCACCCGCGACCGCGTGATCTGGAAGATGAGCGAGGAGGAATGGGACGAGGTGTTGGCGGTGAACCTCAAGGGCGCCTTCAACTACGTGCGGGCCGCGGCGCCCCGCCTGCGCGAGCAGGGCTCGGGCTGTGTGGTGTTCATCTCCTCCATCAACGCGCTGCGCGGCAAGTTCGGGCAGAGCAACTACGCCGCCGCCAAGGCCGGCCTGATCGGGCTGGCACGCTCGCTGGCGCTCGAGCTGGGACCGAGCGGCGTGACCGTGAACGTGGTGGCGCCGGGGATGATCCGCACCGCGATGACCGAAGGGCTGCCCGAGTCCGCCCTGGAGCGCGCCCGCGCCGAGTCCGCCCTGCGCGAGCTGGGCGACCCCGAGGACGTGGCGCAGGCCGTGGACTTCCTGTGCCGGCCGGAATCGCGGCACATCACCGGAGCCGTGTTGCGCGTGGACGGCGGCCAGGCGCTCGCGGCCGAATGCGTATGAACCTCCCCGCGTGGCCGGGCCGCGGCCCGGCGGGGACAGGAGGCCTCCCATGGCGCTCGACGCCCTGATCGCCGAATGTCGCGAGTGGTTCACGGACCCCGAGTTCCGGCGCCTCAAGGCGCTGCGCGCCGAGACCCCTCCGCTGCGCCTGATCGGCTGCTTCCCGGTCTACACCCCGGAGGAGGTCGTGCTCGCCTGCGGCATGGTGCCCGTTCACCTCTACGGCGGCGGCACCATGGTGGAGATCGACCACGCCGACAGCCGCCTGCAGTCGTTCGTGTGCTCGATCTCCCGCAGCACCTTCGAGCTGGGGTTCACGCGCCGGCTGGACGCGCTGGACGGCCTGCTGTTCCCCTCGATCTGCGACGTGTCGCGCAACCTCTCGGGGCTGTGGCGGCGCAACTTCCCGGACCGGCTGGCCGAGTACGTGCACTTCCCCGAGAACTTCGCCTCCGCCCACGCCGTGCCCTACCTGCGTCACGAGCTCCAGCGGCTCGAGGCCAAGCTCGCCCCGATCGCCGGCGTCGCTCCCGGCGCGGACGACTACCGCCGCGCCTTCGCGCTGGTGAACCGGCAGCGCCAGGCGGTGAGCGAGCTCTACGCGCTGCGGGCCGAGGCGCCGTGGAAGGCGCCGCTGGCCGACGCCTACGCGGTGGTGCGGGCGGGCGGCATGATGCCGCGCGGGCGGCACCTGCCGCTGATCGAGCAGGCGCTCGCCGAGTGGCGCGAGTCGCCGGCCCGCCCCCAGGACCGCGTGCGGGTGGTGCTCGAGGGCTCCTTCTGCGAGCAGCCGCCGCTCGAGCTGCTGCAGACCATCGAGGAGGCGGGCTGCTACGTGGTGAACGACGACCTCGTGCTGGGCCAGCGCTGGCACGCGGCGCCGCTGCCGCTCGAGGGCGATCCGCTGGAGACGCTGGCGCGGCACATCCTGGAGCGCTGCGTGCCGTCGGCGGTCCACCACCCCGGGCCGCAGGGTCGCGGCGCCGAGCTGGTGCGCAAGGCGCGCGAGTCCAAGGCCGAGGGCGTGGTGTTCTGCATGGCCAAGTTCTGCGAGCCCGCGCTCTACGACTTCGCGCTCCTGAAGCGCGCGCTCGAGGCCGAGGGCATACCGTTCCTGGCCTTCGAGTTCGAAGAGAAGATGAGCACGTTCGAGAGCATCCGCACGCAGCTCGAGACCTTCGTCGAATCCATCCTGCTCTTCTCCTGAGCCTGGAGGACCCATGTCGGACGCCTACCGCTATCAGGGCACCGGGCGGAACCTGCAGAAGGAGATGCTGGGGGAGTGGTTCCAGCGGCTCTCGCAGGCGCCGGCGCGCGGCGAGCCGGTGGCCTACCTGTTCATCAGCGGCAACATCGCCGAGCTGCTCACCAACTTCGGCTTCCACCTGGTCTACCCCGAAGTGAACGCGCTGCAGTGCGGCATCAAGAAGACCGCGGGCCAGTTCATCCTCAAGGCCGAGGAGCTGGGCTACTCCCCGGACGTCTGCGGCTACGTCAAGAACGACATCGGGCTGCTGCATTCCGGCAACCAGTCGCCCATGGGCAACCTGCCGCCGCCCTCGCTGCTGGTGTGCAACTACAGCGGCTGCCGCACCTACGTGAAGTGGTTCGAGGCGCTGGCCGAGTTCTACAAGGCCCCGCTCTTCATGCTCGACGTGCCCTACCGCCGCGACGACGCGCTGGAAGCCGGCGACCTCCGCTACGTGGTGGGGCAGATGCAGGAGCTCATCGCCCTGTGCGAGAAGCTCACCGGCCGGCGCTTCGACCCCGACCGGCTGCGCGAGGAGCTCGCCCGCACCCGGCAGGCCGAGGACTACTGGGTGAGGATCCTGGAATCGGCCAAGCGCGTGCCCTCGCCCTTCGACTCCTACTTCGAGGCGGTGTTCTTCATGGCGCCGCTCTACACCCTGCGCGGCACGCCCGACTGCCTGCGCTACTACGAGGCGGCGTGGCAGGAGATCGAGGAGCGCATCACCCACGGCATCGGTCCGGCGGGGGAGGAGCGCTTCCGGGTGGTGATCGAGGGGCCCCCGCCCTGGCCGCACTTCCGCGCCTTCTGGGAGATGTTCCAGCGCTGGGGGGTGGTGGCGGTGGCCTCCACCTACTCCAAGGTGGGGGGGCTCTACGACCAGGGCGTGCGTCACGATCCGGCCCGCCCGCTGGAGAGCATGGCCGAGTACTGCATGAACTGCTACACGAACTGGCACCTGGGCCTGCGGCGCGACCTCATCCGCCGCTACTGCCACGACTATCGCGCCGACGGGCTGGTCATCCACTCCGTCAAGAGCTGCCGCTCGTTCTCGGTGGGGCAGGCCGACACGCGCGAGGTGTTCTCCAAGGAGCTCGGCATCCCCACGCTGTTCATCGAATCGGACCTGGCGGACCCCCGCTACTTCTCGGCGGCGCAGCTGCGCAACCGCATCGACGCCTTCTTCGAGGGCCTGGCGCACCGCAAGCTGACCAGCCTGCCGGTGGTGGAGGCACGGGCATGATCGCGTCCGGCGTCGACGTGGGCTCCACGGCCACCAAGGCCGTGCTCCTGGACGAGAACCGCAACATCCTGGCGCGCGCCTGCATCAAGACCGGCGCCAACGTGGTGCGCGCGGCCCAGCGCGTGTTCCGCGAGGCCGTGCAGGCGGCGGGCGTCGAGGAGCACGACGTCACCCAGGTGGTGGGCACGGGCTACGGGCGCTACAAGGTGACCTTCGGCCACGCCCAGGTGACGGAGATCAGCTGCCACGCGCGCGGGGCGGCCTACCTGTTCCCGAATACGCGCATCATCCTGGACATCGGCGGCCAGGACACCAAGGCCATCCGCATCACCCGGGGCGGCGACGTGGAGGACTTCTGCATGAACGACAAGTGCGCGGCCGGCACCGGTCGCTTCCTGGAGGCGGCCGCCGCCACCATGGCCCTGGCGCTCGAGGAGATCGGGCCGCTGTCGCTGCAGTACCGCCAGGCGCTGAAGATCACCAACGTGTGCACGGTGTTCGTCGAGTCCGAGATCCTCGCGCACCTGGCGCGCGGGCGCGCGCCGGCCGACATCCTGCGGGGCGTGCACCAGGCGATCGCCGGACGCAGCGTGGCGCTGATGCGGCGGGTGGGCCTGGACCCCGAGATCACCTTCACCGGCGGGGTCTCGCGCAACGTCGGGATCGTCTCCGCCCTGGAGGAGAAGCTGGAGCGGAAGCTCAACGTCAGCTCGGACTCGATCTACATGGGGGCGATCGGCGCGGGGCTGTTCGCGCTCGACCGCGCCCTGGCCGGAGAGCACGGAGGGGAACATGCGACCGTGGGTGGCGGGCATTGACGTGGGCGCGCGCTCGACGCGCGCGGTGATCCTGGATCCCGAAGGCAAGGTGGCGGCCCGAGCCTTGCGCCCGAGCGGCGCGTTCTTCGCGCAGGCGGCCGAGAACGCCTTCGAGGAGGCGCTCAAGCGCGCCCGGGTTCGCCGCGAGCAGGTGTCGTACGTGGCCACCACCGGCTACGGCCGGGCGCTGGTCTCCTTCCGCGACCTGCAGGTGACCGAGATGACCTCGCACGGCGTGGGGGCCATGCACCTCTTCCCCGCCACCCGCACCGTGCTGGACATGGGCGCGCAGAACACGCGCGTCGTGGCCCTGACGCCCGAGGGGCGCGTGGCGCGCTTCAGGATGAACGACAAGTGCGCGGCCGGCGCGGGGCGCTTCCTGGAGCGCGTCTCGCTCTCGCTGGAGGTGCCGCTGGAGCAGCTGGGGCCCATGGCCCTGCAGTCGCGCGAGCCGCAGGCCATCAGCAGCGTGTGCGCCGTGCTGGCGGAGTCCGAGGTCATCAACCTGGTGAGCCAGGAGTTCCGCACCGAGGACATCCTGCTGGGGGCCCACGAGTCCATCTGCGACCGCATCATGCCGCTGGTGCGCCAGGCCGGCCTCGAGCCCCAGGTCACGCTCACCGGCGGCCTGGTGAACAACCCGGCCATGGTCAAGGTGCTGGAGCAACGGCTCAAGATGCCGGTGAACTGCACCGCCGACTGCGAGTACGCCGGCGCGCTGGGCGCGGCGCTGCTCGGCCGGCGGCGCTACGAGAAGCGGCTGGGCAACAACGCGAACGCGCAGGTGACGCAGCGGACGGCGGCGTGACCGGCGCGGAGACGCCGGGGCGCGCGGGGCGCGCCCGGCAAGGAGAGCGACCATGAAAGCGGCTGTGTTCTACGGGCCCGACCGCCCGCTGGCGCTGGAGGAGGTGCCGCGCCCCCGGCCGGGGGGCGGCGAGGTGCTGGTGCAGGTGGCGGCCTGCGGGGTCTGCCATACCGACCTGCACTACCTGGACCACGGGGTGAAGACCTTCGCGCCGCCGCCCCTGGTGCTGGGCCACGAGGCGGCGGGCGTGGTGGTGGAGCTGGGTCCCGGCATCCCCGCCGGGGTCAAGCGGCGCGAGGGGGAGCGGGTGCTGCTGCCGGCGGTGGTCCCGTGCGGCGCGTGCGAGAACTGCCGGCGCGGGCGCGAGAACATCTGCGACAACCTGCGCATGTTCGGCAACAACATGCCCGGCGGCTACGCCGAGTACGTCGTGGCCCCCGCCAAGGACTGCATCCCCATGCCGGACGACGTCCCGCTGGTGGAGGGCTCCATCATCGCCGACGCCGTCTCCACGCCGTTCCATGCGGTGAAGAACCGCGGCCGGGTGGCGGCGGGCGACCGGGTGGCGGTGTTCGGCTGCGGCGGGCTGGGCATGAACGTGCTGCAGTGCGCCCACGCGCTGGGAGCGAGCGTGATCGCCGTGGACCTGAACGCGGCCAAGCTGGAGACCGCCCGGCGGCTGGGCGCGGCGGCCACGCTCGACCCGCGTGCCGTCGAGCGGGTGGACAAGGAGATCAAGAAGCTCACGGGCGGCGGGGTGGACGTGGCCTTCGAGGCCATCGGCAATCCGGCCACGGTCCGCCAGGCGTTCGACTCGGTCCGCCGCGGCGGCCGGCTGTGCGTGGTGGGCTTCTGCACCGAGGAGGTGCCGCTGGCGCTCGCCAAGCTCATGTACTACGAGATCGAGGTGGTGGGCAGCCTCGGCTGC
>JBBIHL010000221.1:0-2240 GCA_037447075.1 Candidatus Eiseniibacteriota bacterium
ACCCGAAGCCGCAACCGCGCGGGCCACAGGGCCGCCACCTTCGATGGCGGGACTGCACCCCAACACGCCCCACGGCATGTTCGGCCCGACCGGCGGCCGGCGAGATCAGCGCTGGGGCTGAGCGCGCCGGCGTCGTCCCGCCCTGCACGGGGACCGGGCGGCCGGGGCGGCTCCCGGGCAAGGCTGGCGCGCGACGGTGGGGAGTCGCGGCGAGGCAGGACGGGTTCCCGCCGGAGCGATCGTTCTGCTACGGCGCAGAAGTCGCGGCGCCCCCCCCAGACCGAGATGCGTCGCCACGCCAGGGCCGCGCACGCGCCCTGGAGGGTCGCCCCCCGCTCCGGGTCGCGGGCGAGGGAGCCTGCGCTCCAGCTCCGTCGGGAGCGGCTCGAGTCGGTGCGCAGGCTTCGCGCACGACGCGTCGAAGGGCGGAGGAGCGTGCATGCGTCGGGAAGGAGCCCGCCGACGGCCGCGGGCCGGATGGTCGCACTACCACCTGGCCCTGCTGCCTCCGTTCCTGCTCACCGGGGTTCTCCCCATGGACCGCGAGGCCACCGCTGGGCGGGGCTGGAGCGGGGCGTGGGTGCTGCCGGTGGGCGACCCCTACCGGTTCGGTGGCGCGGACGGGCGCGGCGAGCCCTTCCAGGTCACCCGCGGGCTGATCGCCGGCGGCCCGCACGAGTGCGAGCACCAGGGCGCGGACCTTTCGAACCGCCGGGTCGGCGAACGGGCGCGGGCCGCCGCCGGCGGCCTGGTGGCGGCCGCCGACTCCGGCCCCGGCTACGGGACGGCACCGCCTGGGCGCGCTGCCCGAGGACTTCGATTCGCTGGCCCCGGCGCTGCGCGGCGAGGATCTGGTGGTTGAGCCCGACGGGCCCGGGCGTGAGATCGGCTGGCCCGAGCTCGCCGGCGACCTCCGGCGTCTCAAGCAGCGGGGCCATCGCCTGCCGCCGAGCCCGGTCGCGTCCGCGCCTCGGGCAAGGGCCTGGCGAATCCACCTCGGGCTTCCCCGTCCCGCGCAGGCCCTGGCCATGCCGCCCCGGGCGGCGCCCCGGCGCCTCACCCCGGCCCACGCGTGCCTGGCCCTGGCGGACCTGGCCGGGGATGCGTCCGAGCGCCGGAGCCGGGCGAGGCCGCGGATCCGGAGCTGAACGCCGCCCTCACCCCCGGGCCAGCTCGATGCATCGCCCCCGCCGCGCCACCACTTCGCCCACCTCCTCCACCCAGACCCGCCGCCGCCGCAGCGCGCCGCGCAGCGCCTCGACCCGCCGCCGCGGCGAGGAGAACAGCAGCCCCCCGGAGGTTTGCGGGTCGTAGAGCGCGCGCAGCATGGGCTCCTCGATCGCGTCTTCGTCCACGTGCTCGCGGTAGAAGCGGCGGTTGGCCTCGAGTCCCCCGGGATAGACGTCCTGCGCGGCCAGCTCCAGGGTGCCGGGCAGGAACCACTCCCGGCGCGGCCGCAGGCGCAGCGTGACGCCGCTCGCCCGGGCCAGCTGCTGGGCGTGGCCGAGCAGCCCGTATCCGGTGACGTCGGTGGCCGCGCGCGCCCCGAACTCCACGGCCGCCTCGCCCGCCGCGCGGTTGAGCGTGGCCATCTGCCGGGTGACGCGGCGCAGCGCCGGACCGCCCAGCTTCCCCTGCTTGAGCGCCGTGGTGAGGATGCCGGTGCCCAGCGGCTTGGTGAGCAGCAGCCGGTCGCCCGGCCGCGCCCCGGCGTTGGTGAGCAGCGCCCGGCGCGTCACCAGGCCGGTCACGGCGTAGCCGAACTTGAGCTCATCGTCCCGGACGCTGTGCCCACCGAGGATCGCCACCCCGGCCGCGTTCATCACCTCCTGGCCGCCCCGCAGGATGCGACCCAGCACCTCCCGGCCCATGGCGTCGGGGAAGCAGACCAGCGCCAGCGCCGTGAGCGGCCGCCCCCCCATGGCGTAGACGTCCGAGAGCGCGTTGGCCGCCGCGATGCGGCCGAAGTCGTGGGGGTCGTCCACCACGGGGGTGAAGAAGTCCACGGTCTGGACCAGGGCCTGGCTGCGGCCCAAGCCGAACACCCCCGCGTCGTCCAGGGTGGTGTGATCCACCCAGACGCGCCGGTCGCGCGGCTGCGCTGGCAGGTTCCGCAACGCTTGGCGCAGGTCCTCCGGACCCAGCTTGGACGCTCAACCGGCGCAGGACACCTGCGCGGTGAGCCGCACCTCGATGCGCCGCTTCTCGCTCACGTCCCTCGCGCCGCGAGGCCGCTCGGC
>JBBIHL010000221.1:2296-5713 GCA_037447075.1 Candidatus Eiseniibacteriota bacterium
ATCTCCACCCGCGCCCCGCGCGGCAGGCCCGCCGCCTGGACGGTGGTGCGGGCGGGCGGCGACGCAACGAAGTAGCGCTGGTAGACCTCGTTCATCGCGGCGAACTCCTGGAGGTCGGCGAGGAACACGGTGGTCTTGACCACGTCGGCCAGGGAGAGCCCCGCCGCCTCGAGCAGCGCTTTGAGGTTCTGGAACACCCGCTCGGTCTCGGCCCGGATGCCCCCCGCCACCATCTGGCCGCTGGCGGGGTCGAGCCCCACCTGCCCCGCGGTGAACACCAGCGTGCCGCCGCCCGGCAGCCGCACGCGCTGCGCCGGACTGTAGGGGCCGATCGCCCCGGGCGCCCCCTCGCTGTGGATCGCCGTCCTCGCCAGGCTCACGGCTCACTCCACGGTGACGCTCTTGGCCAGGTTGCGGGGCTGGTCCACGTCGCATCCCCGCAGCACGGCGATGTGGTAGGCCAGCAGCTGCAGGGGGATGACGTTGAGGATGGGCGTGAACAGCGAGAGGGTCGGGGGGACGTAGATCGCGTGGTCCGCGTAGCGCTGGATCTCCCGGTCTCCCTCGGTGGCGATGGCGATGATGCGACCGCGCCGCGCCCGCACCTCCTGGATGTTGCTCATGACCTTCTCGTAGGCCGAGTCGCGGGTGCAGATGAACACCACCGGCATGTTCTCGTCGATCAAGGCGATGGGGCCGTGCTTCATCTCGGCGGCGGGATAGCCCTCGGCATGGATGTAGGAGATCTCCTTGAGCTTCAGCGCCCCCTCCAGCGCCACCGGGAAGTTATAGCCCCGACCCAGGTAGAGGAAGTTGTTCTGGTGCGTGTACTGCTGGGCGATGCGGCGGACCTCGGTGCTGCGCTGGAGGATCTGCTCGACCTTCCCCGGAATCTGCGCGAGCTCGCGCGCGATGTCGCGCCCGCATTCCTGCGACATGGCGCGCTGCCGTCCCAGGTAGAGCGTGAGCAGGGAAAGCACCGCGACCTGGGTGGTGAACGCCTTGGTCGAGGCCACGCCGATCTCGGGCCCGGCGTGGAGGTAGATGCCCGCGTCGGTCTCGCGCGCGATCGTGCTCCCCACCACGTTGACGATGCCGTAGACGCGCGCGCCCTTGCGCCGGGCCTCGCGCAGCGCCGCCAGGGTGTCCGCGGTCTCTCCGGACTGGGAGATCGCGATCACGGCGGTCCCCTCGTCGATGATCGGGTTGCGGTAGCGGAACTCGGACGCGTACTCCACTTCCACCGGGATGCGGGCGTGCTCCTCGAGCAGGTACTCGCCGATCAGACCGGCGTGCCAGGACGTCCCGCACGCCGTGATCAGGATGCGCCGGATCTGCCGCAGGGGTTCGGGGTCGGGCCCCAGGCCGCCCAGGCGCGCAGTGCCCTCGTCCACCAGCAGCCGGCCGCGCAGCGAATTGCGGATGGCCTCGGGCTGCTCGAAGATCTCCTTGAGCATGAAGTGCTCGAAGCCGCCCTTCTCGATCTGCGCCAGGTCCCACTCCACCTCGTGCACGGCCTTCTCCACCGGCTCGTGCTCGATGGTGGCGGTGTGGAACCCCTCCCGCGTCAGCACCGCCATCTCGCCGTCGTCCAGGTAGACGACCTGGCGGGTGTGTTGCACGATCGGCGCCACGTCCGAGGCCAGGAAGTACTCGCCGTCGCCGATGCCCACCACCAGCGGGCTGCCGTGCCGGGCTCCGATCACGGTGGCCGGCTCCCCGTCGTAGAGCACGGCGATGCCGTAGGTGCCCTCCACCGAGCGGAGCGCCGCGCCCACCGCCTGCTCCAGGCGCAGGCCGGCCTTGAGGTAGCGCTCGATCAGGTGCGCCAGCACCTCGGTGTCGGTATCCGTGCGGAACTCGTGCCCTTCGCTGCGCAGCGCGTTCTTGAGGGCGGCGTAGTTCTCGATGATGCCGTTGTGCACCACCACCAGCCGGCCCGAGCAGTCCGTGTGCGGGTGGGCGTTGACGTCGTTGGGCTCGCCGTGCGTGGCCCAGCGGGTGTGGGCGATGCCGGTGGTGGCGGCCGGGAGGTCGCCGTTCAGGCGCTTCTCGAGCACGCGGATCTTGCCGGCCGCCTTGCGCAGCGCGATCCCGCCCTCGCCCACCAGCGCCACGCCGGCCGAGTCGTAGCCGCGATACTCGAGTCGCTTGAGGCCTTCGATGAGGATGGGCAGGCACGCGCGCCGCCCGACGTAGCCCACGATGCCGCACACGCTCCGCGCTCCTCCTCGCCCTAGGCCGACACGGCCCGGCGTGCCCGCTCGCAAAGCTCCCGGGTGCGCGACTCGCTCGCCGACTCGGCGATCACCCGCACCACGGGCTCGGTGCCCGAGGGCCGCACGTGCACCCATTCGCCGTCCCCGGCGAAGCGCAGGCCGTCGCGGGCGTCCACCGCCATCCCCTCGAACGTGGCGCGCAGGCGCTCGGCCGCCTGCGGCCAGCCCGGCCCCGCGGCGTCGAGCTTCCACTTCCACAGGACGTAGCTCGGCAGCTCGGCCGCCAGCGCACGCAGGCCGTCGCGCGCCTGCGCCAGCGCCTGGCACACCAGCGCCGCGCCCACCAGGGCGTCGCGCCCGTAGTGCACCGAGGGGACGATCACCCCGCCGTTGCCCTCGCCGCCGGCCACGGCGCCCGCGTCGCGCATGGCTCGAACCACGTGAGCCTCGCCGACCGGCGCGCGCAGCAGCGTCACGCCCGCGGCGCGTGCCACGTGGTCCATCATAAGAGAGGTGGACAGGTTTGTCACCACGGGCCCCGGCCGGCGCGCCAGCACGACACGCGTGGCGAGCGCCACGGTGTACTCCTCGCCCAGCGGCACGCCGCCCTCGTCCACCAGCGCCAGACGGTCGGCGTCGGGATCCACGGCCATGCCCAGGTCGGCCCGGGATTCGCGCACCGTGCGTCCCAGGCGGCCCAGGTGCTCGGCCAGCGGCTCGAGCTCGCGCGTGAAGTTCCCGTCGGGCTCGCAGTCCAGCCGGGTCACGCGGCATCCCAGCGCCTCGAGCAGGCGCGGCAGGGCCACGCCCCCCACGCTGGCGCAGCCGTCCACCGCCACGTGAAGGCTCCGGCGCCGCAGCGCGTCGCGGTCGAGCTCGGGCAGGGTGAGCACGCGGGCGAGGTGCCACTCGAGCGCTCCGGCCTCGGACCGCTCGCCACCCAGCGCATCCCAGCCCGCCCAGAGGTCCTCCCCGGACTCGGCCAGCGCCCTCACCCGGCCCCCGGCCTCGGCGTCGAGGAACTCGCCGCGCGCCGAGAGCAGCTTGAGGGCGTTCCAGGGAGCGGGGTTGTGGCTGGCGGTGAGGATCACGCCGCCGCGCGCGCGCAGCATCTCCACCGCGAGCTGCACGGTTGGCGTGGTGGCGAGGCCCAGGTCCACCACGTCGCAGCCCGCCGCGCGGAGCCCGGCGCTCACCG
>JBBIHL010000222.1:0-5707 GCA_037447075.1 Candidatus Eiseniibacteriota bacterium
CGCGCGCCGCTCTTCGCTCCGCGGCCGGGCGCGCAGGACCTCGGGCGACGGCGCGCGCCCCGTTCCCAGACTGGCGAGCGACGCGCCGGCGTGGGTCGCCCGGCGCAGGGCGCGCGGCGAGAAGTCGAGCGGCTTGCGCCAGGTGCGGCCATCGTGCTCGTAAACGAGGAAGAGGGGTTGCTCGGGGTTGGCCGCGACGGCGCGCAACTCGACCGTTGCCGGCTTCTCGCCGTCTACCACGAGCCGCGGGATGCGGTCGCCCGCCGCCGCTCCGTCCACCGCGAGCGCCGGCTGCGTCCAGCCGTCGCCCTCGAGCTGCAGCCCGGCGATCTCCGACCGGCCGGCGGACTCGATTCTCAAGGTGGCTGTGAACGGCTGACCCCTCTCGGCCGCCGCGGGCGGGCTCGCCAGGCGCACGCGGATGGGATCGCGCACTACGGTGGCGCGCGCGGGGCCGGCGCACAGCGCCAGCGGGGCGGCGACCAGCAACAGCGATGCGAGGCGGCTCATGGCTCCGGGCTCCTCGTGCGGCGCGGCCTAGCGGCCGGCCTGCGCCGGGGCCCTGGGGGCGACCTGCCGCTTGGCCGGCGCCTGGGGCTTGACCGGGTTCAGGATCCCCTCGATCGCGGCTTCGATCCGTTGAGCCGCCTCGAGCTGCCCCGCGCGGCGGGCGTAGCCGGCCTGGATGCGCAGCAGCGCCACCTCGGTCTCCACCTTGAGGCGCTCGATCTCGCGCTGCACGGCCAGGGCCGCCGCCGCGTCCCGTGCGGCGGCGAACCGCGCCTGGAGCCCGGCCAGGGCTTCCTTCTCCTTGTCCATCACCTGCTGCATCTCGAGCCCCATGGGCGAGAGACGACGCGGGCGCACGGCAGCGGTGTCAACGACAGCTTCAGTGGCGGCGGGCTGCGGGGCCTGGACGGCAGACGGCCCGGGAGCCGCAAGCGCCAGGGTGAGGGCGATCAGCGGAAACGCGAGAGGCGCCATGACGTGTTCCTCCGTCGGGGCTGCTCGGGCCGGCAGGGGATGGACCCGGTCGCCGCGTTGGAGACACCAGGCGGGATGGAGTCACTGGAAAAGTGAAGGGGGCGCCGGGGGCGCCCGGGGTGCGGGTGCGGTGGAGGAGTGCCCGGGCGAAGCCGGGGACGGCGCTAGACCTTGCGGCGCCTGCCCGGCTTCTCCACCGCCTCGCCCCAGCGCGCGAGGAAGGCGGTGACAAAGCCGTGCTCGGTGGCGCTCTCGGCCGCGAGCGGCGCCAGCGCCAGAGCGACGGCGAGGGCGATGTGGTAGCCCTCGGAGCGGGAGGCCGCGGCGCGGCGGTAGGCCGGATGGGCGGTGTTCACCCAGACGGTGGACTCGCGCAGCCGGCCCAGCTCGGGATCGTCCGGCCGCTGCTCGAACTCGATGGTGAGCCCGTAGCGCTGCGGCTTGCGCGGGCCGGCGGTGGGGAGCGCCGGCGCGCCCTGTGGCTGCGCCGGCTCCTGACTCGCGGAGGGAGGTGGCTCCGGAGCCTGCGACTCGGGCCGGGGTGCCTCCTCCACCGCCGTCGCCTGCGCCCCGGCCGCCTCGGCCTCGGCCGGCCGGGCCGCCGCGGCGAGGGAGGCCGCGACCAGCTCGCGAGCCTCCCCGGGGCGCCCGATCGGGAGCCGCTTTTGCCCGCCGGCCCGGTGCTCGACCAGCGCGGCCAGCAGCGGGAACTCCTCGGCCAGTTCCACGAGCACCCGCTCCAGGTCGCGCTCGAGCGGCTTGGTCGCGCGCCGGCGGGCGTCGGCGCCCGCGTCGCGTGCCTCGCCCCAGGCGGCGAGCTGCTGGGAGACGGCTTCCTGGATGGCCTTGCGGTAGGCGAGGTAGGTGGCCCCGCGCGGTCCGCTGCGGATGAAGTCGGCCTTGTTCAGCGTCAGGCAGCCGGCGAGCGCCGGGGCCTCGATGAGGCCGCCGATCTGCTCGGGCGCGGCAGGCGTCACGCCCAGCCAGTCCCAGCCGTGCTTGATGATCTTGCCGAAGGTGCTGATGGCCGGACCCCGCCGTTCCTCGGGCAGCGGCAGCGGTTCGCGCACCAGGTAGCCCACCGCTGAGGGCTTGCGCTTGCGGGCGAGCCGCACCTGCAGCGCCGCCTTCTCGGCAGCCTCCCAGGCCCGCTGGGCAAGCAGCGCTCCGTTGATCTCGAACGCCACCCCGCGCGGGTAGTGCGCGGCGAGGATCTCCGCGAAGGCGGGGTCGAGCAGCGGCTGGTAGTGGCGCCGGATCGCGCCCTCGATGAAGCCCGAGTCCAGCAGCGGCGAGAGCGCGTTGTGCGGCTTGAGCTGGACGGCGGTGCCGCGCAGCGGGACCTGGCCCTGGGGCGGCACCCACTTCCAGGGCGCGCGGTGGCGGGAGGCCAGGTGCCAGCGCGTCGCCACGTGGGTCTTGCCGCGCCGCGTCTCGGTGTAGACCTCCTCGCAGATCAGCAGCCCCAGCTTGATGCCCACCCCGGCGAAGCCGATCCCCTCGCCGCGCGTCTTGGTGCTGGCCGCGATGTCGTGGTAGCGCTTCAGCTCGCGGCGTTGCATCCCCGAGCCGTCGTCCACCACGGTCAGGACGCCACGGGCGGCGTCGGTGCCGAAGCCGATGCGGGTCGCCCCCGAGTCCAGGGAGTTCGCGATGATCTCGGTGAGGATGGTCTCCTCGAGCGGGCCCGGGTAGGCGTCGCGCAGGTCCTCGAGCAGGTGATGCAGGTCAACGCGGGTCTCGCCCATGCAGTCCCCTTGAGCCTGTGGTCGGGTCGCGGCGCGGGAGTCGCCGGACCGCGGCGCGCGAGTGTAGCACGGCTGGGCGCGCCCGCGCCCTGTCCGCCCCTACTCCGGCTCGCGTGCCAAGTGGAGCCGCGCGATGCTCGCCACGGTGCGCGCGACCTCGTCGTCGTCGAGCGGGGGCCGGCAGCGCAGCCGGTTCCAGCACAGCAGCAGCTCCAGGGCCACCTCGGGATCCACGCCGTGCCACAGCAGGTGGCCGGCGAAGGAGGCGAGGGTGCTGTTGCGCGCGCCTTCCGCGACGCCCTGCTTCACCAGCTCGCGCCAGTAGGCGAGCGGGTGCCCGCGGCGGGGGACGTCGGCGCGCGCGAGCTCCACGAGCCATCCCGGCATGGGGGCGGGCGGTGTGGCGCCGGGGTCGCGCCCGGCGCGCCAGCGGTAGCGCCGCCCGGAAGGGTGGAGCGACGGCGGCGCCACCACCAGGCCGCCCTCGGCCCGCAGGTCGAGGCCCGGCGCGAGACCCACACGGTTGCGCAGCCACGCTCGGGGCAGCGCGAAGTAGATGTGGCGGCCGCCGCCGCCGGTCACGGCTTCGAGCGTGAGCGGCAGGGCGCCGTGCGCGCGCTCGAGGGCGGCCAGGCTCCCGATGGCGCCGTGGCGGGGGTCGCAGTCCAGAACCGCGAGCCCGGAGACCTTGCCGGTCACGATCCCCACGTTGGCCCGCGGCCAGCGGCGGAACCAGGCCCGCGCCTCCGCGCCGGACGCGATGCGGCGCTGGTGCTCCTCCCAGCGGATGAGCGGCGGCTTGTCCCTGGGCAGGAGCGGCACCACCGACCAGCCGCGCCGGACGTAGGCCAGCGCGGCGTCGCGGATGGAGGGGGCTGGTCTCGGAGTCTTCGCCGGTGTCTTCGACACGCCTTCTCCGTGCGGCGGATGACCCTTGTAGTCGGGCCAGCGAGGGACCGCGGGCTCTCCTGCGCCACCTACTGGACACTAAATCCAAACCGACGCCGACGTGAGCGTGAAGACGGCCGTGCGGCTTGACCTCGCTTGGCGGGGCGTCCCCGTCGGGCCGCGGCGAGCGCCGCGGCCCTGGAGCGATGTCACCGCCGGGCGTAGACTCGTCGCGCGCATGCGTGTGACTTTCTTCAGGCGGCAAGGTGTCGTGCCCGCGGCGATGAAGTGCGCCGCGGCTCTGGTCGTGGCGGCCGCGCTCGCCCTCGCGCTGCGGTGGGGGCAGGCTCGCGCCGGGGAGGCCCCCTCCCCGAGCGACTTCCTCGACCGGGCGATGCGGGCCGGCCAAGCGGGGAGCTGGGCGGCGGCCGAGAGCCTGGCGACGCGGGCGCGCATGCTCCTGGAGACACGGGCGCGGCCCGACACCGCCCAGCTCGCCACCGCCTACCTGACGATCGCCAAGCTCCGCATCCTGCGGCGCCTGTTCGCCGACTCCGTGGCCCGCGCGTCCGCCTCGCGGGCTCTCGAGCTCCTCGAGGGTGGCGCGGCGGGCAATGCCCTCCTGCGGGCCGACGCGCACAACGCGCTCGGCGAGATCCTCAAGGAGGAGGGCCACTCCGATCGGGCGCTCGAGCACGCCCGTCGCTCGCTCGCCATCCGGCGCGCCGAGCTGGGCGAGGTCCACGAGCTCGTCGCCCAGTCCCTGCACAACCTGGGCACCACCTGGAAGCGGCTGGGGCAGACCGACTCGGCGCTCGCTGCGGTGCGAGCGGGCCTCGAGGTGCGGGAGCGCCTCGACCTGCCCCGCGACAAGTGGGTCGGCCACGCGCACACCGAGATCGCCACGCTGCTGGAGCAGCAGGGAGACGTGGACGGCGCGCGCGAGGCACTCGAGCGGGCCCTGCAGGAGTACCAGAAGCGGCTCCCGCCGAACGATCCCGCGATCTGCCAGGGCTGGCAGCGCTACGCGGCCTTCGAGTTCCGCTCGGGCGACCTCGCCCGCTCGGTGGACTTCGCGCAGCGCGCCGTGGACGTGGCCGACGCCACCCCCGGCTACAATCGCGTCAACGCCGCGCTGCTGCGCGGCAACCTCGCCGTGGCCTTGATGGAGCTGGGAGACTTCGCGCGCGCCCGCCGCATCCTCCAGGAGGCGTTGCCGGCGTTCGAGGAGGGCCTCGGCCCCCGCCACAAGCAGACCACCTGGCTCCAGTTCCACCTGGGCTACACGGAGGGGGCCGCCGGCGACACCGCGGCCGCGCTCGAGCGGCTGCGCGCGGCGTGCGACGCCACCGAGAGCGACTCGACGATCACCGACACCGGCATGCTCTCCCAGGCGCTCATGGCGCGGGCGGAGCTCATCGAGGACTCGGATCGGCAGGAGGCCCTGCGTCTGGCCGAGCGCGCGGAAGCCGGGGAGCGCGGGCGTCCGACCCCCACGCGCCCGTTCATCGTGGGGGCGCAGGCGCTCCAGCTCCACCTGCAGGCGAGGCTCTCGAACTGGGCGGAGGTGGACCGGCTCGAGGCCGAGCTGGAGCGCTCGCTGGACGCCTACGGGCTCCGCGGCACCAAGGACCACGTCACGGTCCT
This sequence comes from Candidatus Eiseniibacteriota bacterium, assembly GCA_037447075.1. GTDB lineage: Bacteria > Eisenbacteria > RBG-16-71-46 > RBG-16-71-46 > RBG-16-71-46 > JBBIHL01. The sequence continues at coordinate 5,268 of JBBIHL010000222.1, forward strand.
CACCCAGCGGAGCCTGGCCGCCGCGCAGCGCAGGCGGGTGGACGAGGCCGCGCGGCTGGCTGCGGAAGGGTCGCGGATGTCGCGCGCGCTGCTGGTGCGGAGCGTGCGCGCCCTCCCCGACCGGCACGGGCTCACGCTTGCGGCGCGGCGTTCCGAGCCCCTGGAGGCGCTGCTCCAGGTCGCGTCCCGCCCCGCCTCGCCCCACGCCGCGACGGCGTGGGACGAGCTGATCCGCTGGCGCGGGCTCGTGGGAGCGGAGATCGCGCGCCGACGCGCTCCCCGCGGAGCGGGGGCGGACTCCACCGTGGTGCGCGCCCACGCGGAGTGGATGCGCGCGCTGCGTCGCCTGGCGCAGCTCGAGGTCCGGCTGGCCGCGGCTCCCGAGGAGGGATCGGCGGCGCGGCTCGAAGAGCTGCGCGCGAAGGCCGAGGCGGCGGAGC
>JBBIHL010000223.1:0-5692 GCA_037447075.1 Candidatus Eiseniibacteriota bacterium
CCCCGGGGATCGGTGGTCGGCGCCTACCGGGCGGCGTGGGGCGTGCGGACCTTCGACCCGTCGCTCTGGCCCCGCCGCGGCTGGCGCACCCTCGACCCCGGCGTGGTTCGCCGCGAGCTGGAGGGCGACCTTCCGGTGATCCCGCTGGCGCGGCTGCCCTGGCTGTGGTTGAGCCGCGAGGGAGGCCCCCAGCCTCCCGTCCATCCGCGCTTCGGTCCCGATCCGGCGGCGCCGCCCTCGAGGCTTGAGCCGTAGGCCACGAGCCGCGGCGGCGAAGTTGGCGCGGCCAAACCTGCGAGCCGTTTGCGATTGACGCTGTTTCCCCCGCTTCGCTATGCTCTAGCGCGTCCGGCTGGGGCTGTCCGAGGACCCCTCCTGCTCTGCGACCGAGTGGCCACCATCCTGCAATCCGCCCTTGGGCATGACCCCCCTTCCCGCTGCGAACGTTCCCGGGCCGCGCCTCACCTGGAGATTCCCCACATGACGCGTGCGACACCCCGCTGGCTGGCCCCAGGGCTGGCGCTGCTTGGACTGCTTGCCCCGATCGCCTCCTTCTCGGCGGTCGTCGAGGAACGCACCTTCCACTACTCCCCGGCCGACTTCGCCCTCCGCGAAGCCGGAGGCTTCCACCAGCTCCAGGTCGCGCGCGGCATGGGCGAGGCGGCCCCGGGCTGGCCGGATCTGCCCGCCGTGCCCGAGGCGGTCGAGCTCCCCTCGTCCCAGGAGGTCGAGCGCGTCGAGGTGGTCGAGGCACGCTGGCGGCCCTGGACCCGGGCCCACCTGATGCCGGCGCAGCGCCCGGCACCTTCCTTCGGGAGCCCGGAGTGGACCGGGCCCGACGCCGCGGCCTACGACCGTTCCGGCTGGCTGCCCGAGCAGACCGTGAGCCTGGGGTCGCAAGGCTGGATGCGGGGAACGCATCTGGCCCACCTCCTGGTGCGGCCCGCGCGCTGGAGCCCTTCCAGCGGCGCGCTGGAGACGCTGGAGGAGGTGCGCGTCCGGCTGGTGATGAGGCCCACCCGCACGACGCCCGTGCCGCGCGAGCGCGTCGTGCCCGAGTGGGAGGATGGGCTCTCGCGCCCCCGCGGCCCTACCCGGTCGGCGGCGCTGGGGCTGGACGCCGCGGGGCCGGGGCGCCGCGCCGAACCGTTCAAGGCCACCCAGATCCCCTCCCTGCTCGGCAGCCCGGTCGCCTACCTCATCATCACCAACGACGCCCTGGCCGCCGAGTTCCAGCGCCTGGCCGACTGGAAGACCGAGAGCGGCGTCCCGGCCGTGGTGCGGACCACCAGCTTCATCGAGCAGCAGTATCCCCTGGGATCCGACCAGGCCGAGCGCATCCGCATGTTCATCCGCGACGCCTATCAGCGGTGGGGCACCAAGTGGGTCCTGCTCGGCGGCGACGTCGGGGTGGTGCCCACCCGCTACGCCTGGACCACCTTCTACGGCGGCGAGAGCATCGCCACCGACCTCTACTACTCGTGCCTGGACGGCAACTGGAACGCCGACGGGGACAGCCTCTACGGCGAGGGCTTCCGGATCGCCTCCGACCCGGGCGACCAGGCCGACCTCTACCCCGAGGTCTACGTGGGCCGCGCCTCGGTGGTGACCACGGCGGACGCGCAGCTCTTCATTGACCACAGCTTCCAGTACGCGCGCACCCCCGTGGGGGACTACGAGCACAAGGCGCTGTGGTTCGCCGAGGTGCTGTTCCCGCAGAACTGGAAGCCGGGCGACTACATCTCCCAGGATGGCGCCGTCTACGCGGAGGAGAACCTCCCGTACTTCTGCGGCAACCCGTTCTGGCAGGTGGACCGCCTCTACGAGAACTACACGGCGCCGGCCTACGTGAGCCCCTGCTACGGCGCCCCCCAGCAGGAGACCGTCCAGGCGGTGGGTGCCGCCATGAATGCCGGCGTCAACTTCGCCAGCCACATCGGGCACGGCTACCGCAACACCATGTCGGTGGGCAACGGCTCGCTCGACAACGGCTACGCCCAGGGCATGACCAACGGGAACCGGCTCATGTGCCTCTACGCCGCCAACTGCACCTCGAACGCCATCGACTTCGAGAGCATCGGCGAGGCCTTCATGCTGGCCCAGGGCGGCGGGGCCATCGCCAACATCGGCTCGACCCGCTTCGACTTCCCGATCGCCGGCCACCTGTTCGAGAAAGAGTTCTGCAAGCTGGTGTTCCAGGACAGCGTGTCCGCGCTGGGCGAGGCCCAGGCCCGCCAGAAGATCCCCTTCGTCAGCGGCTCCGCCGGGGACTTCACCTACCGCTGGACCGAGATGACGCTGCTGCTGCTGGGGGATCCCGAGCTGCGGCTGTGGACCGGGGCTCCCCGCACCCTGGCCGTGACCCACGCCGCCAGCATGCCGCTGGGCGACTCGGCCTTCGCCGTGCACGTCGAGACCGGCGGCCTGCCGCTCTACAACGCGCGCGTCACGCTCTACAAGCCGGACGATCAGTACGTGATCGGGACCACGAACGGGGCGGGCGACGCGGTGCTGTCCTTCCGCCCCGACTCGATCGGTCCCTTCAAGGTCACGGTGACCGCCTACGACGCCCGGCCCTACCAGGCGGAGGTCCCGGTCACCCCCGGGGGGGCCGCCGTCCTGGCCGACCTGCCCGTGGTGCTCGACGACGGCGCCGTGCCGCCCGCTTCCGGCAACAACAACGGCGTCGTGGACGCGGGCGAGGTGGTGGCGGTGCGCGTGCCGCTGGTGAACCGCGGCGGGTCCACGGCGACGGGCGTGACGGGCACGCTCTCCACCCCCGATGCCCAGGTCACGGTGACGGCCGCCGACGCGACCTACGGCTCGCTGGCGCCCGCCGCCGTGTCGAGCGGGACCTCCTATGTGGTGGACTTCCCCTACACGCTGGAGGACCAGCGCGAGGTGCCTTTCCGGCTCGACGTCTGGGACGCGCAGGGCCGCCACTTCGTGAAGCAGCTCGCGATCACGGTGCGGGCCCCGGAGCTGCGGCACCTGGCCCACGGCGTGGTGGACGTCCCGGGTGACGACGACGGGGTGATCGAGCCGGGCGAGACCATCCACTACACGGTTCAGCTGCGCAACCTCGGCACCGGCGTGGCGCAGGGCGTCATCGCCCGCCTCCGGGCGCCGGACGGCGGCGCCACCGTGACCGACAGCAGCGCGGTGTTCGGGAACATCGCGCCCGGCGCGATCGGGAACGGCGACGAGTTCGTCTTCAGCGTCGGGTCAACCAGCGCCCTGCTCCAGCTCGAGATCTTCGACCTCTACGGCAGCCTCGGGAAGCAGAGCGTGGACGTGGTGAGGCCCTCCACCCCGGTGGATCTGCTGGGGTTCGGCGCGGCCAGCAGCATCGCGCTCAACTGGGGGCACGTCGCGACCCCCGACCTCTCGGGCTACAACATCTACCGCGCCTCCGGCCCCGCCGGCCCCTACGTGAAGGTGAACCCCAACCCCACGGGCCGGACCTCGTACTACCTCGACGCCGGCCTCGTCCCGCTCACGCGCTACTACTACTACGTGACGGCGGTGGACTCGTCCGCCAACGAGTCCTCCCCCTCCCTGATCGACTCGACCAGCACCAACCCGCCCATGCACGCCGGCTGGCCGGTGCCGATGGGGCGCACCACGCCCAGCTCGGTCGCGGTGGGGCAGATCTACCCCGACGCGCCGGGGCTCGACATCGTGGCCGGCGCGAACGTGCTGTTCGTGTGGCACGCCGACGCCAGCTATCCGGTGGACGCCGACGAGAGCAGCCGCACCTCGGGGGACTTCACCACCCGCGGCAGCTACTACGCGGCCGGGCCCTCGATCGGCGACCTGGACCGCGACGGCGTGGTGGAGATCGTCGCGCCCAGCTGGGACTCGCTCATGGTTTACGTGTTCGAGCCCGACGGCTCGGTGCGCGCCGGCTTCCCGGCGCCGATCGGGCAGTCCTGCTTCTCGTCGGCGGCCCTGGGCGACCTGGACAACGACGGCACCCTGGAGATGGTGCTGGGCTCCAACGGGAACCAGGTCCTGGCCCTGCGGGCGGACGGCCAGGAATGGAGGGACGGCGACAGCAATCCGGCCACGTTCGGCGTCTTCAAGATCGTGGGGCAGCCCTTCAACTACGGCACGCCGGCGCTGGCCGACATTGACGAGGACGGCTCCCTGGACATCGTCTACGGATCGTACGACCGGCTGCTCTACGCCTGGCGTTCCGACGGGTCGAACGTGCCCGGTTTCCCCAGGGACCTGGGCGCGTCCATCACCTGCTCGCCGGCGGTGGGCGACCTGGACAACGACGGGCACCTGGAGATCGTCACCGTGAGCGGCAGGGACTCGCTGTGGGTGTTCCGCAACGGCGGCGCGCGGGTGTGGGGCAAGTACTTCAAGGTGACCGGCACCACGCGCCAGCCGTCGCCCGCCCTCGCCGACATGGACGGCGACGGCTTCCTGGACATCGTGGCGGCGAGCACCGACGGCACCCTGAAGGTCTTCGACCGCAACGGCGACGTCCTTCCCGGCTGGCAGAACGTGCGCTACAGCCTCATCAACGGCTACGCCAGCGAGAGCAGTCCGGTGGTGGCCGACATCACCGGCGACGGCATTCCCGACGTGGTGATGGGCGGCGAGGACTCCCGCATCCACCTGTTCAGCGGCACCGGGGCCGAGCTGGCCGGCTCGCCGATCCAGCTGGGCGGCGAGGTGCGCGGAACACCGACGCTGTGCGACTGCGACGAGGATGGGCTCTCCGAGATCGTGCTGGCCGACTGGGACAAGAACCTCTACATGTGGGACTTCCCGGGCGCGTTCTCCCCCGGACAGATCCCTCCCTGGCCCACCTTCCATCACGACGAGCGCCGCACCGGGCGCAAGTCCGCCCCCGTGTTCGTGGGCGTCGAGCCGGGGCAGGAGGGACGGCCGTCCCGGGCGCTCGACCTGGGGCCCCCGCGACCGAATCCGGCCCTGGGCGCGACGCGCTTCTCGTACGCGATCCCGGCGGATGGCGTGGGGCAGGAGCTCGAGCTCGCCATCTTCGACCTGGCCGGACGCCGCGTCGCCCTGCTGGCGAAGGGCAAGGCGAGGGCGGGGCGGTTCGAGGCGCGCTGGGACCTGCGAGGCGGCAACGGGGAGGCGGTGCAGGCGGGAGTCTATTTCGCGCGGCTGCGGCTCGGCGCGCACGGGGCGACGCGCAAGCTGGTGGTCGTCCGCTAAGGCGTCGCGGCGCCGCGCGGCGGGCGCCGCGACCCGCCCCGATTCGCGGGCCGGCGGTGCTTGACCGGGGCGAAGCCCGCGTCTAGTGTGCGCGCAGGCGTCCCGGCAGGGCTCCGCCGGGCCTCGTCCCGACCTGGCCATGTCCGTTCGCGTCCGCTTCGCCCCCAGCCCGACCGGCAACCTCCACGTCGGCGGCGCGCGCACCGCGCTCTACAACTACCTGTTCGCGCGCCAGCGCCGCGGCGCCTTCGTGCTGCGCATCGAGGACACCGACGCCGAGCGCTCGACCCCGGAATCCGCCGCGGCGATCGTGGACGCCCTGCGCTGGCTCGGGCTCGCGTGGGACGAGGGACCGGGTGCGGGCGGCGACTACGGCCCCTACTTCCAGTCGGAGCGGCGGCCGCTCTACGCCGCGCACGCCGGTCGCCTGCGCGACTCCGGAGCGGTCTACCCCTGCTTCTGCACGGCCGCCCAGCTGGAGGAGCGGCGCGCCGCC
>JBBIHL010000224.1:0-5666 GCA_037447075.1 Candidatus Eiseniibacteriota bacterium
CTGCTGGCCGAGGCGTCGCGCCTGCTCTCCGAGTTCAGCCACCAGCTGGGAGTGGCGCTGGCGCCCGAGCTGGGCGCGGGCATCCTGCAGGGGCTGGACCTGCTGCCCGTGCAGGGCCCGCGGGTCCTGCTGGTGCTCACGCTGCGCGGCGGGCTGGTCCGGACGCTGGGCATCGAGCTCGAGAGCCCGCTCGATCGAGGCGAGCTCGCGGAGGTGGCCCGCGTGTTCCGCGAGCGGCTGCTGGGCCTGCGCATGGATCGAGTGCGCGAGCGCATGGCGCACGACCCCGAGCTGGTCCGGGACAGCGCGCTGCGATTGGTCGCCCGCGCCCTGCTGGAGCGGTGGCAGGCCCCCGCGACCCAGGACCTGTTCGCCGCGGGGGCCTCCCACATCGCGGAGCAGCCCGAGTTCGCCGCCCACCACGTGCTGGCCTCGCTGTTGAGGATGACCGAGAGCGGGTCCGGCCTGGATCGCATCCTGCTGGGTGGGGTGGAGGGCTACCCGGCGGTTCGCGTGGGCATGGAGGAGTCCGGCGCCTTGAGCCGCTGCAGCCTGGTCTCCTACCGACTGCCCGGCAGCCAGCGCGGGGCCGTCGGCGTGCTGGGACCGATGCGCATGGACTACGCGCAAGTGCTCGGCCTGGTGGACGCGGTGGGCCGGCGCGTGGCGGACCTGCTCTAGAGGCGGATGGGGCGCATCCGGATGCTGGAGAGCGGTTCTTTCCCCCCGCAGAACGCCGGGTCGCAGCCGGCCCCACCGGGGCCCGGGCGGCCGGCGGGGGAGCCGGGGGCCGGGGGGGCGGAATCCGCAGGCTCGGGTGGCGAAGCGGCGGCCGAGGTCGGACCTGCCCCTGCCCCGCGGGAGCTGCAGCCGGAGGTCGAGCGGCTCAAGGACCGCTGGCTGCGCGCCGAGGCGGAGCTGCAGAACTTCCGGCGCCGGGCCACGCGCGAGTGGGAGGAGGGTCGGCGCGCGGCCGAGGAGGCGGTCCTGCTGGAGCTGGTCGCCGTGGCCGACGACTTGGAGCGCGCGCTGCAGGGTCTCCCCGACTCCGAGCAGGCCGCGGCCTGGTCGGGGGGCGTCGAGCTGGTGCTGCGGCGCATCCGGGACTACCTGCGCCGCCAGGGCGTGGAAGTCGTGGATCCCCTGGGGAGCGCCTTCGATCCCGGCCTCCACGAGGCGCTGCTCGAGGTGGACGCCAGCGAGCGCTTCGCTCCCGGCACCGTGGCCGAGGTGGTCTTGAAGGGCTACCGGCGCGGGGACCGGGCGCTGCGGCCGGCCCGGGTGGTGGTCGCCCGCCCGCCTGCATCGCGGCCCGACCCCGGCGAATCGGAAGGCTCCCATGGCCAAGGCTGACTACTACGAGGTGCTCGGCGTCCCCCGGGGCGCCGGTGAGGACGAGATCCGCAAGGCCTACCGCAAGCTCGCCTTTCAGCATCATCCGGACCGCAATCCCGGCGACAAGGCCGCCGAGCAGAGATTCAAGGAGGCCACCGAGGCCTACGAGGTCCTGCGCGACCCCGACAAGCGGGCCCGCTACGACCAGTTCGGGCACGCCGGCCTCGGCGGGGCGGCCGGGGGGTCGGCCGTGGACTTCAGCGGCTTCGATCTGGCCGACGCGCTGCGCGCCTTCATGCGCGACTTCGGCGGCGACCTGGGAGGCCTCGAGGAGTTGTTCGGGGGGGGCCGGACGGGGCCCCGCGAGCGTCGGGGCGATGACCTGCAGGTCCGCCTCAAGCTCACGCTGGAGGAGATCGCACAGGGTGCCGAGAAGAAGATCCGCGTGCGCCACCTCAAGGCATGCGAAACCTGCAAGGGCACCGGGAGCCGAAGCGGATCCCGCTCCAGCTGTGCGCGCTGCGGCGGCCGCGGCCAGGTGCGACAGGTGCAGTCGTCGTTCTTCGGGCAGTTCGTGAAGGTGGCGACCTGCCCCGAGTGCGGGGGGAGCGGGAGGATGGTGAAGGACTCCTGCTCCACCTGCCGGGGCGAGGGGGTCGTGAGCGGCACGGACACGCTCTCGGTGCACGTTCCCGCGGGCGTGATGGCCGGAAACTACATCCCGCTGCGCGGGATGGGGGACGCGGGTCGCCAGGGTGCTGCGGCTGGCGACCTGATCGTCGTGATCGAGGAGAAGCCGCACCCCGTATTCGAGCGCCACGGCGCCGACCTGTTCTGCGAGCTGCCGGTGAACTTCACCCTGCTGGCCGTGGGCGGGAAGGCGGCGGTGCCGACCCTGACCGGAACGGCCGAGCTGACGGTACCACCCGGGACCCAGAGCGGGGAGGTCTTCCGGCTGCGAGGGCAGGGCCTGCCGGTGCTGCGGGGGAGCGCGCGGGGAGACCTGCTGGTGCGGGTCAAGGTGTGGGTGCCCGGCCGGCTCGGTCCCCGCGAGCGCCAGCTGCTCGAGGAACTGGGCCGGTCGGAGGCAATGAGACCCCCCCGACCGGGGCGCTCGATCTTCGAACGGGTTCGCGAGGCGTTCGCCAGCTACCAGGGGGAATAGCGGGTCACTGCGGCAAGCGTCAGGACAGGGCACCCTGCCTTTCCGGGATGCGTCAGTTTTGCTGACATCCCCCACCCCATCCGTTGACTTTTCGTCGCGCCGGACATAAACTACCGCTGCCTCTTCGCGTCTAAATCCCCGAGACTGAAACCAAACGGCTTCCAGGCCTTTCGGCCCATAACGGTCAGAGAGGGGGGTTGAATTGCTCGGCATCAGGGTGAAGGACGGCGAGTCCTTCGAGAGCGCCCTGCGCCGCTTCAAGAAGAAGTGCGAGAAGGCGGGAATCCTGAGCGACCTGCGGAAGCATCAGCATTTCGAGAAGCCCAGCGAGCGGCGCAAGCGCAAGATGAACGCTGCCCGCCGCAAGAACCAGGCGCGCCGCCAGGAGGACTAGGCGCGCTGCCGCCCATTTCGAGCCTCACCTGGGTCGACTGGGCCGCCGTCGGCCTCGTCGGAGTCTTCGCCTTGCGGGGGATCCTGCGCGGCCTGGTCGCGCAGGTTTTTGTTCTGCTGGGGCTGGGAGCCGGGCTCTGGGCGGCGAGCTGGGTCGCGGTGTGGCTGGGTGGGCACTGGGCACAGGCGCGGCCGGCCGTCTTCTTCGTCCCCCTGACTTGGTTGGTGGCCGGACTCGCCGGCATGGCGGTGGCGTCGGTCTCGCAGTGGCTGGGTGATCGGCTGGGGAAGGTGGTCCGTTCGGGGCCCTTGAGCTGGCCCGACCGCATCCTGGGCCTCCCGGCCGGGGCGGCGCTGGGTGTGGTGGTGACGACGCTGACGTTGCTGGTCGCGCTCTCGCTGCCCTGGCCCCGCGAGGCGCGCGAGGCGGTGAGGGGGGCGCGCACCGTCGGGATGTGGATGAAGGGCGGCGAGCGCGTCTGCCGCCTGGTGGGCGACGGCTTCCCGGGGAGCCAGTGGCTGGCCGAGCGCTTCCGGCGCGCGCGGGGGCTGGGGCGCTCGGTGCTGGTCTGAGTCGCGGCCGCCGATCCGGCCGCATCGGTGGAGACGTTGGACGAACGATCCCTCCGTCTGCTCGAATACGACAAGATACTCGAATGGGTCGCCGGCAGGACGCAGTCCGAGCCCGGCGCGGCCGCGTTGCGCGCCTGGCGGCCGTTGACCGACGAGGTGCGACTGGAGAGCGAGCACCAGCTCTTGGCCGAAGCCCTGGCCCGCGCCCGCGAGCCGGACGAGTGGTGCTGGACCGGCCGCGGCCGCCTGGAGCCATTGTTGGCCGAGCCCGCGGCCGAACCCCTCGACGGGCCCGGCCTGGTGCGGGTGCGCGGCTGGCTCGAAGCGGCCGAGCAGACCCGCGGGGCGTGGAGCGGCCAGGGCGCGCGCTACCCCGGGCTCGCCGCCCGGTGGGGTGCGCTGGTCGTGCCCGAGAGCCTGCTGGCACGCTTGCGGCGCTCGCTCGAGCCGGACGGCCGGCTGGCCGATCGCGCCTCGAGCGAGCTCGCCCGATTGCGGCGGGATGCGGACGAGCACGAAGGGCGACTCCGGGAGTTCCTCCAGCGCTGGGCCCGACCCTTCGGCGAGGCCAGCTACGTCACACGCGCGGGCGAGCGCTGGGTGGTGCTGGTGCCGGCCGCCGGCTTTTCGCGCCGACGCGGAATCGTCCATGACGTGTCGGGCAGCGGGCAGTCCCTGTTCGTGGAGCCCCTGGAGGCCTGCGAGGGCAACAACCGGGTGATCGAGACCCGCGCCCGGGCGGCGGAGGAGGAGCGTCGCATCCTGGCCGAGCTCGGCGCCGAGACCCGGGCGCAGGCAGCCGCGCTGCTGGAGCTGCAGTCCGCCCTCGCGCACCTGGACACCCTGCGCGCCCGGGCGCTGTGGGCGGCCGAGGTCGGGGCGCGGGCGCTCCCCACCGGTCACCAGGCCGAGGCCATCGCGCTGCGGGGGGCGCGGCATCCGCTCCTGCTGCGCGGTCCCTCCGCGGATCGGGTGGTGCCGCTCGACCTGGAGCTGCGCCACGACGCGCGCGTGCTCCTGGTGAGTGGGCCCAACATGGGTGGCAAGACCGTGCTGTTGAAGACCGTCGGGCTTTCCGCCGCGCTGGCCGCCTCGGGGCTGCCGGTGCCGGCCGGGGAGGGGAGCCGCATGCCGCGCTTCACCAGCATCCTCGTGGGGCTGGGGGACGAGCAGTCGGTGGAGAAGGGCCTTTCCACCTTCGCCGCCCACCTCGAGGCGCTGGCGGGCATGGCCCGGGTGGCGGGCCCGGACACCCTGCTGCTGTGCGACGAGCTCGGAGCGGGCACCGACCCGGAGGAGGGCGCGGCCCTCGGGCACGCGCTGCTCGAGCATTTCGCGCGGCGGGGCGCCTGGTCGGTCGTCACCACCCATCTGGGGCCGCTCAAGCGGGTGGCCGGGGCCGTGCCCGGAGTGGTCAACGGCACGCTCGAGTTCGACGAGCGTACCCTCACCCCGCGGCATCGCTTCGTTCCGGGCGCGCCCGGCGCGAGCTACGCGCTGGCGCTGGCCGCGCGGCTGGGCTTTCCCGAGGAACTGCTCGAGCGGGCGCGCGCGCTCACGCCGGATTCGGCGCGCGCGCTCGAACGGCTGCTCCGGGAGCTGGAGTCGGCCCGGGGCGAGGCGGAGACCCGGGAGCGCGGCGCGCGAGCCGCCGAAGCCGAGGCCCGGCGCCTGGCGGACGCGCGGCGCGCGGAGCAGAGCCGTCGAGAGGCGGCGGACCGGGAATCGCGCCGGCGCCTGGCCGAAGAAGCCGATCGGCTGCTGGGGCGCGCGGATGCGCTTCTCAAGGAGCTGCAACGCGCGGCCCGGCGGGCCGAGCGGGTGGACGCCCAGGCGGCGAGGCGTCAGGCCGCGGAGCTGGAGCGGGCGATTGGCGAGCTGCGGCCCGCCCCGGAGCCCGGCCCCGCCTTCGAGCCCGCCCCGGGCGACCGGGTGCGCGTGCTCGATCTGAACGTGGAGGCCGAGGTGGTGAGCGGTCCGGACGCGGAGGGGCGGGTGCGGCTCCAGCGTGGCTCCTGGCGCATCCAGAGCCACCGGACCCGGTTGGCGCCGGCGGGGGCCGGGCCAGCCTCGCCGCCGGCGCGGCTGTGGGAGGCGGCGACGGGGCTGCCCGTCGGAGCGCCGCTGCCACACCAGCTTTCCGTCATGAGCGTGGCCTTCAGCCCCGACGGCCGGACCATCGTGACCGGAAGCGACATCG
>JBBIHL010000225.1:0-5649 GCA_037447075.1 Candidatus Eiseniibacteriota bacterium
CGTGACGTGCGCGATCTGGCCCGCATCCGCTCGCTCGACGTGCTGCCGCGCCTCCTTTCGCTCGCCGCCGGGCAGACGGCCCGCCTTCTCAACGTGAGCGATCTCGCGAGTCCGTTCCAGTTGAGCCGCCCCACGATCCGGGACTACGTGACCCTGCTCGAGCGGGTGTTCCTTCTGGAGCAGCTGCCGCCGTGGCATGTGAGCCGCCTGGGCCGCCTCGTCAAGACGCCGAAGGTGCACGTTGGCGACACGGGCATCGCGTGCGTCCTGCTCGGCTTAGACGCGACCGCGCTGGCAAGGGACCGGGCGATGTTCGGCCAACTCCTTGAGACGTTCGTCTTCCAGGAGCTGCGCCGGCAGGCGAGCTGGCACGACGACGACATCCGCTTCCACCACTTCCGGGACAAGGATGGCTTCGAGGTAGACATCGTGCTGGAGCGTGGCGGCCGCGAGGTGGCGGGCATCGAGGTGAAGGCGGCCGCGAGCGTCACGGCCGCAGACTTTCGTGGGCTGCGCAAGCTCAAGGAGGCTGCGAGGGATGGCTTTGCGGCCGGAGCCGTACTCTACGACGGCGAGACGAGCGCGAGCTTCGGCGAAAGGCTCTTTGCCGTTCCGATCCGCGCCCTGTGGGAGACGACATGAACGTGCGAGAGGCAGCGGACCCGGCTGGCAGCGGGACCGGCCCTGTCTGGCTCGGACGCAGGGGGGCAGCACCGTCGCGCGAGGTGGCCTTCCGGGAAGGCCGGAGTCAACCCGACCTGGCCTTCCCAGAAGGCCACCTTGCTCCACTGACCCCCCGCCCGGTGTAGAATACCCCCCGCGCGCCTCCTCCCCGCGGGCCGCGAATCGTCTCTCCCAGGACCCCATGCCCCTGGAAGCCTTCCATCCGGTCGTGCGCCGCTGGTTCGGCGAGCGCATCGGCGCCCCGTCGCCCCCGCAGGTCGAGGGCTGGCCCCGCATCCGCTCGGGCCGGCACACGCTGATCGCCGCCCCCACCGGCACGGGCAAGACCCTCGCCGCCTTCCTGTGGGCGATGGACGGGCTGCTGCGCCAGGGCGACGCCCTCCGCGACGAGACCCAGGTGCTCTACGTCTCCCCGCTCAAGGCGCTGGGCAACGACGTGCAGCGCAACCTGGCGGAGCCGCTGGCCGAGCTGCGCCGCCTGGAGCCGCGCTTCCCGGAGGTGCGGGTGCTGGTGCGCAGCGGGGACACCCCGCAGACCGCGCGCGCCTCGATGCGCCGGCGCCCGCCGCACATCCTGGTCACCACGCCGGAGTCGCTCTACATCCTGCTCACGAGCCACGGCGGCCGCGAGCTGCTGCGCACCGTGCGCACCGTGATCCTGGACGAGATCCACGCCGTCGCGGGCGACAAGCGCGGCGCCCACCTGGCGCTCTCGGTGGAGCGCCTCGAGGCGTTGGCGGGCGGGCCGCTGCAGCGCATCGGGCTTTCGGCCACCCAGAAGCCGGTCGCCGACGTGGCGCGCCTGCTGGTGGGCGCCGGGCGCGAGTGCGAGCGGGTGGACATCGGCCACCGGCGCGACGTGGATCTGGCGGTGGAGCTGCCGGGCTCCCCGCTCGAGACGGTCTGCTCCCACGAGACCTGGGAGGAGATCTTCCAGCGCATGGCGGAGCTGATCCGCGAGCACCGCACCACCCTGGTGTTCGTCAACACCCGCAAGCTGGCCGAGCGGGTGGCCGCCCGGCTCACCGCCGTGCTGGGCAAGGAGCAGGTGACGAGCCACCACGGCAGCCTCTCCCGGGCGCGGCGGCTGGAGGCCGAGGAGCGCCTGAAGCGGGGCAGCCTGCGCGCCCTGGTGGCCACCGCCTCGCTGGAGCTGGGGATTGACATCGGCGAGGTGGACCTGGTGATCCAGGCGGGCGTGACGCCCTCGATCGCGGTATTCCTCCAGCGGGTCGGCCGCAGCGGGCACGGCCTGGGGCGCACCCCGAAGGGGCGCATCTTCCCGCTCACGCGCGACGAGCTGGCGTGCGCCGCGGCGCTCCTCGACGCGGTGCGGCGCGGCGAGCTGGACCGCACGCCGCAGCCGGGCCGCCCGCTCGACATCCTGCTCCAGCAGATCGTGGCGGCGTGCGTGCCCGAGACCTGGGAGGAGGAGCGCCTCTACCAGACCTTCCGCCGCGCCTGGCCCTACCGCGAGCTGGCGCGCGAGGACTTCGACGCCGTGGTCCGGCTGCACGCCGAGGGCCGCGCGGCCCTGCTCCACCGCGACGGCGTCAACGGCCGGCTGCGCGCCACCCGCCGCGCGCGCCTCACCGCCCTCACCTCGGGGGGCGCCATCCCCGACACCGGCCAGTACCGCGTGGTGCTGGAGCCCGAGGGCACGCCGGTGGGCCAGGTGGACGAGGACTTCGCGGTGGAGGCGAACGGGGGCGACATCTTCCAGCTCGGCAACGCCTCCTGGCAGATCCTGCGGGTGGAGCCCGGGGTGGTGCGGGTGGCGGACGCGCACGGGGCGCCGCCCACGCTGCCCTTCTGGCTGGGGGAGGCGCCCGCCCGCACCCGGGAGCTCTCGGCCGCGGTGGCGCGGGTCCGCACGCACGGCCGCGATCCCGAGTGGCTGGTGCGCGAGGTCGGCCTCTCGCGCGCGGCGGCGGTGCAGCTGGCCGACTACCTGCGGGAGGGCGAGCGCTCCTTGGGCGCCGTTCCCACCCCCGAGCGCGTGGTGCTGGAGCGCTTCTTCGACGAGTCGGGCGGCATGCAGCTCGTCCTGCACGCCCCCTTCGGGGGCCGCATCAACCGGGCCTGGGGGCTGGCGCTGCGCAAGCGCTTCTGCCGCGGCTTCGGCTTCGAGCTGCAGGCGGCGGCCAACGAGGAGGCCATCGTCCTCTCGCTGGGACTGCAGCACAGCTTCCCGCTTGCGGAGGTCTTCGACTACCTGCATCCCGGCAGCGCCCGCGACCTGCTGGTCCAGGCGCTGCTCGCCGCCCCCATGTTCGGCACGCGCTGGCGGTGGAACCTGACGCGCGCGCTCCTGCTGCCGCGCACCCAGGGCGGGGGCAAGCGCGTGCCCACGCCTCTGCTGCGCATGCGGGCCGAGGACCGGCTCGCCCGCGCCTTCCCGGAGGTGCTGGCCTGCGGCGAGACGCTGCCGCCGGGCGACCTGCCGGTGCCCTGGGAGCACCCCATCGTGCGGCAGACCATCGAGGACTGCCTGACCGAGGCGATGGACGTGGAGGGCTTCCTCCAGGTGCTGCGCGGCCTGCGCGAGGGGCGGATCGAGCGCGTCGCGGTGGACACGCCCGAGCCCTCGGCCTTCGCGCGCGGCATCCTGCACGCCATGCCCTACGCGTTCCTCGACGACGCCCCGCTCGAGGAGCGCCGCACCCAGGCGGTGATGGCACGCCGTACGCTCGACCCCCGCACCGCCGACACCCTTGGGGCGCTGGACCCGCAGGCCGTGGCGCGGGTGCGCGAGGAGGCCTGGCCGCAGCCCGAGAGCGCCGAGGAGGTGCACGAGTCGCTGCTGTGGATGGGTTACGTCACCGAGGACGAGGCGCAGGTCTCCGGCTGGCGCGAGTGGCTCGAGGAGCTGCGCCTGGCGGGTCGCGTGGTCTGCGAGCCGCGGGCGGGCGGAGGCAGCGCCCGCTGGTTCGCCGTCGAGGCGTCGCGCGACCCCAAGGCGGCTCTGCGCGGCCGGATGGAGGCGCTGGGCCCGGTGGTGGTCGGCGGGGCGGGGCTCCCCGGTGTGACGAACGGCGCAACCGTGCTCGAGCCGGCAGACGAACGCCTGCTGGCCGAGCTGGAAGGCGAGGGCGCGGTGCTGCGCTGCCGCCTGGAGGGGCGGCAGGCGTGGTGCGAGCGCCGCCTGCTCGCGCGCATCCACCGCTACACGCTGGACCGCCTGCGCCGCGAGATCGAGCCCGTGACCGCAGCGGAGCTGTGGCGCTTCCTGGCCTGCTGGCAGCACGTGGACGAGGCCTATCGCCTGGAGGGCCCGCGCGGCGTGGCGGAAGCGGTGAGGCAGCTCGCCGGCTTCGAGATCGCGGCCGCCGAGTGGGAGTCGAGCATCCTGCCGGCGCGGGTGCGCGGCTACCGGCCCGAGTGGCTCGACCAGCTCACCCTGACCGGCGAGGTGGTGTGGGGCCGGCTCTGGAGCTCGGGAAGCTCCCCGATCCGCTCGACGCCCGTCTGCCTGCTGCCCCGCGAGGACCTCGACGCGTGGCTGGCGCTGGCGTCGCTTGGGCGGCCGGGCGCCGAGGCGGAGGACGGCGCGCTCTCCACCTACGCGCGCACGGTGCTGGAGGCACTGGAGGCCCGCGGCGCCTGCTTCACCCAGGAGCTCCAGCGCGACTCGCGGCTGCTGCCCTCGCACTTCGAGATGGGGCTCACCCAGCTCATCGGCCACGGCCGGGTCACCTGCGACTCCTTCGGCGGGCTGCGCCGCCTGATCACGCCCCCCACCCGCCGCCGGGGCGTGATGAGGCACGCGGTGCTGATGCCCGCGGGGAGGTGGTCGCTGCTGGGTGCGTACGGCGCCAACGCTGCGACCGCGCCGGTCTTGCCGGAGGGCATGGTCGAATTCGCGGCCCGCCGGCTGCTCACTCGCTATGGCGTGGTGTTCCGGAGGATCCTCGAGCGCGAGCGGATTGCTTTGCCCTGGCGGGACCTGGTGCAGACCTTGCGGCATGCCGAGCTGCGCGGCGAGGTCCGGGGCGGCCGCTTCGTGCAGCGCTTCGCCGGGGAGCAGTATGCCCTGCCCGAGGCCGTGGAGCTGATGCGGCGGCTGCGCCGCCGCGCCCCCGCGGCGGAGCCGCCCCGTGGCCTGCGTGTCTCCGCCGCCGACCCGCTGAACCTCGAAGGCATCCTCACGCCCGAGCCGCGCGTGCCCGCCCAGGCTCGGCGGCAGGTGGCGGTCGTGACATATCCGCCCGGCCAACCCGTGTCGCCACGGCTTGATGTGGCGGGCGGGGGTTGACGCCATGTTCTCGCAGCCGGGCGGTGAGGGGGCGGTGCCGCTGGGGCGGGCAGGGACGCGAGGAGTACTATGCGTTGGATGGCCGCCCGCGTGTCTGGCTACGCGGCTGCGGCTGACCGCGCAACGTCATGGCATGCTGCCGGCAGGTGGTACCGAGCCGGGACGTTGGCCAGCTCTCTGGGCGGATAGGCGCCACCGATGTGGATGGCTTGAACCGTCTACTACGTGTTATCAGGACGTGGGGCGTTCGTGCTCTGGACCTTTGTTCCATAGTGAAGGCATGATCGGCGGGACATGACCTTCCGGATTGAGGTAGAGCAGGAGCACGATGGGCGCTGGATCGCGGAGGTACTCGAACTCCCGGGGGCGATGAGCTACGGGCCGACGCGGGATGAAGCTATCGCGCGGGCTAAGGCGTTGGCGCTCCGGGCGATGGCGGAGCGACTCGAGCACGGGGAGGCTGGGCCGGACCTCGCGGACATCGCGTTTCGGGCCGCGTGACGGCTTGGCCGAGCACGCGGGCGCGGCAGGTGTTGGCCGCGCTTGAGCGTCTCGGATGGACGACAAAGCGACACTCGGGCTCGCATCGGACGCTGGAGCGACCGGGCTGGTCGCTTTGCACGGAGTCGGCCGCCGCGGGCCTCCCGACTTGTCTGCGATGGGCGGAACCTGATCCACCGACTCGGTCGCCGTCACGGCGCCGGGGGCTC
>JBBIHL010000226.1:0-5626 GCA_037447075.1 Candidatus Eiseniibacteriota bacterium
CGCCGCAAGCAGCGCGATCGCCGCGCGGCCCGGCCAGCCCGCCGCACCTCGCCCCACGCTGCGCCTCACGGCGTGGCGCGCGCGCCGCCGGCTGGCTTCGCCTGAACGCCGGCCAGCACGTGGCGATTCATCCAGTCCAGGTGCCGCCGCTGCAGGTCGCGCAGCAGCTTGGGCTCGCGCGGGCCGTGGGGCTGGCGCGGGTAAAGCACCAGATCGGTCTCCACCCCGCAATGCTTGAGCGCCTGATAGAACTCCCAGCCCTGCGAGGTCGGCACGCGCGCGTCGGACTCGCCGTGCAGGATGAGGGTGGGCGTCTTGGCCCGGTTGGCGTGGAGCACCGCCGAGTGCTCCACGTAGAAGTCGGGATCCTCCCAGGGCCACGACTGGAAGTAGGAGCGGTTGAACTCGGGGATGTCGCTCAACCCCGCCATCGAGATCAGGTTGGTGACGCCGGCCCCCACGCAGGCGGCCCGGAAGCGGTCGGTCTTGGTCACGATGGTGGAGGTCATGAAGCCGCCGTACGACCAGCCGCACACCCCCATGCGGTTGGGATCGGCCACCCCGCGCGCCACCAGCGCGTCCACGCCCGCCATGATGTCCTCGTAATCCTTGCCGCCCCAGTCGCGCACGTTGGCCGCGCGGAAGCTCTCCCCGTAGCCGCCGCTGCCCCGCGGGTTGGGGAAGAGGATCGCGTAGCCCTTCTGCGCGAACAGCGTCCACGGATAGAGCCGCGAGCCGCCCGTGAAGGTGTTGGAATGCGTCCCCGCCGGTCCCCCGTGCACGTTGACGATGAGCGGCACGCGCTGGCCCTGCCGGTAGCCCGCGGGATGGATCAGCAGGCCCTCGATGTCCCGGCCGTCGGGGGCCTTCCAGCTGACGAGCTGCTTGGGGAAGCTCTGCAGGTCGCGCGTCTGCGGGTTCATGTCCGTGAGCCGCTCGGCGGGGGCGCCGCCCCGCATCACCCACACGTCGCGCGGGTGCTCGGAATCCTCGCGCAGGAAGGCGGCCACCTGCCCCTGCGCGTCCCACGACATGGCGTTGTTCATCTCGGGGCCGCGGGTGATGGGCTCCACCCGGCCGTCGGTGGTGGCGCGGTAGAGGTGCTGCGACGTGCGCGTCGTGGCCTGGAACACCACGTGGTCGCTGCGCGGGCTCCAGCGCAGGTCGCCTCCGAAGGCCACCACGCGCTCGTCGAAGTCACGGGTGAGGTTGAGCGGCTTGCCGCCGGCCGGCGGCACCACGCAGGCGTAGTTGTTCACGTACCACTCGTTGCTGCGACCGTCCTGCGAGACGAACGCGATCCACTTCCCGTCGGGCGACCAGGAGGGATTGGTGTCGCTACCCTTCTGCTTGACGAGGGGCTGCGCCGGCCCGCCCGCGGTGGAGACCAGGTAGAGGTCGCTGTTGTAGTTGTCGGGGATGAGAGGGGTGGGCTGGCCCGCGAAGACGATGCGCCGGGCGTCGGGCGAGATCGAGAACCCGGAGACGTGCAGGTTCCCGCTCGTCAGCTGGGTGGCCTTGCCCGTGGCGACGTCCATCACCCAGAGCCGGCTCCACGGGTAGTCCTCGGCCGGCGTATGGGCGTCATCCTTCTCCTTCTCGCGCTTGCGCCGCTCCTCGCTCTTGGGCTCGCGCGAGAGGTAGGCGATGGCCTTCCCGTCGCGCGACCACTCGAAGTCCGACACGCCTCCCTTGGCGTCGCTCGCGATCCAGGCCTCTCCGCCGTCGGGGCGGATGAACCACAGCTGGCGCTTGCCCGGGTCGTCCCGGGCTTCGCGGGCGGGCTGCGCCTCGGCCTCCTTCTTCCGGCCCGGACGCTCGCGCTCCGAGAGGAAGGCGATGGTCCGGCCGTCCGGCGCCCAGCGGGGGAACTCGTCGGCCGCGTCCGAGCGCGTGAGCCGCCGCGCCTCCCCGCCCTCGCTTCCGATCAGCCACAGGTCGGTCTGGTACTCGGACTGGTCCCCATTGAGCTCGGAAACCACGTAGACCACCCAGCGCCCGTCGGGGGAGACCTGCGGGTCGGAGACGGCCTTGAGCGAGAGCAGGTCGTCGTGCGTCCAGGGTCGGGGCGCAGCGTGGACCGCGCCGGCCAGCGTGGTCAGGGCAATCCCGGCCGCGAGCGCGAGCCGGGACAGGGGGAGACGCGTGCGGTTCATGGGCGCACCTCGCAAGGGAAGGAGTACGGCACCGGGCCCGGAATGGGGCTCCACGGGAACGGCGGCAGGATAGCACCGCGCCCGCGAGGGGGGAATGGCGGGTGCGCCGCGGGGCACCCCCCGCGCCCACACCCGAAGAACGGGTTGACAGCCGCGGCCCCGGCGGCGATTCTGGCGTCCGTTTTCCCGGTCCCACATCCCCCCGCGACGCTGCGCCGGACTCCCCCGGCATCGGGCGCCGCGGCGATCCTGGACGCACCGCGCTGACGAGGACGACGCATGGCACTTGCACCCGCTGCCGGCGCGCACGGTCCCACCGGTCTGGGCGTCACCGGCCGGCGGGACCTGTGGTGGGCCTCGCCGCTCGCCACCTTCATCGTCTACGCCGGCTTCATCGTCTACGGCACCTGGTCGGCCCTGCATCCCTCGGGCTACGCCGTGGAGCCCTACCTCTCGCCGTTCTTCTCGCCGCACTTCAAGCCCGCATGGCTCCCGGCCTGGTTCTCGCCCGCCTTCTTCGTCCTGTGGGCGCCGCTGGGCTTCCGCTTCACCTGCTACTACTACCGCAAGTCCTACTACCGGTCCTTCATGGCGGACCCGCCCGCCTGCGCCGTCGAGGAGCACCGCAGCCGGCGCTACCGCGGCGAGACCCGCTTCCCCTGGCTTCTCCAGAACGCGCACCGCTTCTTCGCCTTCGCGGCCACGCTGGTGCTGCTGGTGCTCTGGTACGACGTGGTGGTGGCGTTCCGCTTCCCCGCGCCGGACGGCGGCCACCGCTTCGGCGTGGGCGCGGGCACGGTGGTGATGTTCGTCAACTGCGTGATGCTCTCGGGCTACACCTTCGGCTGCCACTCCTTGCGGCACCTGGTGGGCGGCGGCGTGGACTGCTTCTCGTGCGCCCGGGCGGGCCGGCTGCGCTACGGCCTGTGGAGCGTCGCCACGCGGTTCAACGAGCGGCACATGCAGTGGGCCTGGATCAGCCTGTTCACCGTGGCCCTCACCGACGTCTACATCCGACTGGTGGCGGCCGGCACCCTCCCCGACGCGAGGCTCTTCTAGATGGAGCGGCACGAGCGGCACGAGTACGACGTGGTGGTGGTGGGCGCCGGGGGCGCCGGGCTGCGCGCGGCCATCGAGGCCTCGGCCCAGGGCGCGCGCACCGCGCTGGTGTGCAAGAGCCTGCTGGGCAAGGCCCACACCGTGATGGCCGAGGGCGGGGTGGCGGCCGCGCTCGCCCACGTGGACCCCACGGACTCCTGGCAGGTGCACTTCCGCGACACCATGCTGGGCGGCAAGATGCTCAACAACTGGCGCATGGCCCAGCTCCACGCCCAGGAGGCGCCCGACCGGGTGCGCGAGCTGGAGCGCTGGGGCGCGGTGTTCGACCGCACCCCGGACGGGCGGATCCTGCAGCGCCCCTTCGGCGGCCACTCCGCGCCTCGCCTCGCCCACGTGGGCGACCGCACCGGCCTCGAGATGATCCGCACGCTGCAGGACAAGGGCATCCACGCCGGCATGGACGTCTACATGGAGTGCACCGTGGCCAGGCTGCTCAAGGACGGCGACCGGATCGCCGGCGCCTTCGCCTACTGGCGCGAGAGCGGGCGCACCGTGGTGTTCAAGGCGAAGGCGGTGGTGCTGTGCTGCGGCGGGATCGGCAAGGCCTACAAGATCACGTCGAACTCCTGGGAGTACACGGGCGACGGCCACGCCCTGGCCTACGACGCCGGCGCCGAGCTGATCGACATGGAGTTCGTCCAGTTCCATCCCACCGGGATGGTGTGGCCGCCGGGCGTGATCGGCATCCTGGTCACCGAGGCGGTGCGCGGCGAGGGCGGGATCCTGCGCAACAACAAGGGCGAGCGCTTCATGTCCCGCTACGACCCCGAGCGCATGGAGCTCTCCACCCGGGACCAGGTGGCGCGGGCCATCTATACCGAGAACCAGGAGGGCCGCGGCAGCCCGCACGGCGGCGTGTTCCTGGACATCTCGCACAAGCCGGCCGAGTGGGTGAAGAAGAAGCTGCCCTCGATGTACGACCAGTTCCTGCAGCTCGCGGACGTGGACATCACCAAGCAGCCGATGGAGGTGGGGCCCACCACCCACTACGTGATGGGCGGCGTGCGCGTGGACGCCGACACCGGCGCCGCCACCGTCCCGGGCCTGTTCGCGGCCGGCGAGTGCTCGGGAGGCATGCACGGGGCCAACCGGCTGGGCGGGAACTCGCTCTCGGACCTGCTGGTGTTCGGCATGCGCGCCGGTGCGGGCGCCGCGGCCTACGCGCAGGGCGCCCGGCCCGTGCAGGTCTCCGAGTCCGACCTGCAGGACGCCGAGCGCGAGCTGACGGCGCCCTTCGAGCGCCCGGGCGGAGAGGACCCCTTCGCCCTGCACCGCGACCTGCAGGAGACCATGCAGGCGCGCGTGGGCATCTTCCGGACGGACGAGGGCCTCAAGAAGGGCATCGAGAAGCTGGCCGAGTTCCGGACGCGTGCGGGCCAGGTGAGGGCCGACGGGAGCCGGCTCTACAACCCCGGCTGGCACCTCGCCTGGGACCTGCGCAACATGCTGGTGGTGAGCGAGGCCGTGGCCCGCAGCGCCCTGCAGCGCAAGGAGAGCCGCGGCGCCCACGCGCGCCTGGACTTCCCCAAGGCCGACGAGGCGTGGGCCAAGGTGAACAGCGTGGTCCGCAGGAAGGGGGACGCGATGGAGGTGACCACGTCGCCGCTGCCGCAGATGCCCGAGGAGCTGCGCGCGCTGCTGGTGAAGGAGAAGGTCCCATGACGGCGCCTACGCAGGGCGCGGTCGTGACCGGGGTCGCGCCGGCTAGAGCCGCAGGCGGCTCGCCCGCGGGGGCCGAGGCCCCGGGCGGCGCGCCGGCCGCCGCGACCGCCAAGCTGCGCGTCTTCCGGCGCGACGGCCACTTCCATGTAGACGGCTTTGATGAGGTTCAAGCCTTTCGTGGCCTCGAGATAGTCCTTCATGACGAAACTGCGGCCAAGCGGAGGTCCAGGCTGCAGCCACGGCAGGCGAAGTTTCGTCAAGTCCCACAGATGCTGATGGGTGTCGACGATCGGCGGGGTATTCAGATCGAGCGAGCGCGTCGTCTCCTGCGCCTGCAAAGGGGCGGCGGCGGACGTGCCGAAGCCGGACCAGTCGCCGATCGCTCCGGCGGCAAGTGTCAGGCCAGTTGACGTCCGGACGAAGTCACGTCGCGAGATCAAGTGTGCGTGTTTCATGGTGCGCCTCGCTGGGAACGGCAGGAATCGGCTTGCCTTCACTGACGCGTATCGTAACGCTGGGGCTTTGCGCGAGGCAACTGTCGGAGAATACGACGCAAACACACCACCCGCATTGGGATCACTCATGGCTTTGCTTTCGGACGGGCGAGTCGCGATGGCATTCTCTTCTCGTTCCTTGACCCCGTCGTTCGCGCGGTGTGTAATTCTCACGGTGGGCATCGGTTGACGCTT
>JBBIHL010000227.1:0-5608 GCA_037447075.1 Candidatus Eiseniibacteriota bacterium
GCGAGGACGGCCAACCGCCCCCGGCATGCAGGGATGTCATGACGCGATCCCACTCGATCCACGATCGCTTCACCTCGACCGCCCACATCGTTCTGTACCCGGGTGATTGCCGGGAGCTGCTGAAGGCGGTCCCCGATTCTTCCGTCCAGCTGGTCGTGACCTCCCCTCCCTACAATCTGGGCAAGGAGTACGAGCGGGTCCTGGAGCTGGAGGAGTACGTTCAACAGCAGGCCACGGTCATCCGCGAATGCGTCCGGGCGCTTTCGGACCGCGGGAGCATCTGCTGGCAGGTCGGGAACTACGTCGAAAGGGGCGCCATCGTGCCCCTGGATTCGGTTCTCTACCCCACCTTCGCCGGCCTGGGCCTGAAGCTGCGCAACCGGATCATCTGGAACTTCGAGCAAGGGCTGCATTGCTCGAGGCGGTTCTCGGGCCGCTACGAGACGCTTCTGTGGTTCACGAAGTCGGACGCCTATGTGTTTGACGCGGACCCTGTGCGAGTGCCGCAGAAGTACCCCGGCAAGAAGCACTTCAAGGGTCCGAACGCCGGGAGGTACTCCTGCAATCCGCTGGGCAAGAACCCAGGGGACGTCTGGGCCATCCCGAACGTCAAGAGCAACCACGTGGAGAAGACGGCGCACCCCTGCCAGTTCCCCGTCGAGCTGATCGAGCGCCTGGTGCTCTCGCTGACCCGGCCCGGCGACTGGGTCCTGGATCCCTTCCTCGGGACGGGCACCAGCATCATCGCTGCAATCCGGCACGGCAGGCGCGGGGCGGGTGCCGAGGTTGTCCCCAAGTACGTTGAATTGGCACGCTCCAGGATTCAGATGGAGCAGGCAGGAACCCTGCGAACCCGGCCCATGGACCGACCGGTGTTCGACCCTCGGCACGCGGGGCGCAGCCTCACGACGGCGCCCTGGCGGCTGCCCCGACAGGAGTCGCTGCTCGACGGCTGATGCGAGTTGATGCCGTCTACTCCTACCTGAACGGCCGGGAGTTCCTGCTTGTCCACAAACCCGCCCTCTGGCGCGAGCTGGAACAGGTCGTTGCAGCAGTGGACGCCAGCGCGTGCAGGACGAAGCGGTCGAAGGAGAAGCGCTCCGTCGGGCGTCTGCTCTACAGCCCCAAGGCCATGAACGCCGCCTTCAGGCGCCTCCTGGAGGCAAAGGGCTGGGCTGCCAGGCGCGTCAACTACTGGGTCACGAAGGACGAGCGGCTGATCCGGAAGACGCTTCCCATGGCGCCGGCCGAGCAGAGGCGAGCGATCGAATCGGCAGGGGCACAGGCAATCGCGAGCTACAATCAGACCGACTTCGTGAGGGACCGCGTGGCTATTGAGGTGCAATTCGGGAAGTACGCCTTCGTAGCCTACGATCTCTTCGTCAAGCACCTTGCGTTCTTCGTCGGCGACGAAATCGACGTGGGGATCGAGATCCTGCCCATGAAGCAGTTGTGCCAGCAGATGAGCTCGGGAGTCCCGTACTACGAAGGCGAAGTTTACAACGTGATCCGACAAGGCAGGGGCGTGCCGGCCGTGCCGTTGATCGTGGTTGGGATCACGCCTTGAGGGAGCCCGGGGACGAGCCGGCTGCAGACGAGTCCCTATCCGCTCGACGGTGACCCCACCTTCGCGCCCTCCCCGCCCGGCTTCTTGAAGTGCATCAACGCCACGCGGTGCTCGGCCACCTGCACCACCGTGGCCCGGTAGGGTCCCACCCGCAGCGACTCCCCGCGCTCGGGCACGTGGCCGAGCTGGCCCACCACCCAGCCGCCCACCGTGCTGCCGTGGTCGGCCTCGAGCTCCAGGCCGAGGGCTGCGTTGACCTCGTCGAGCGGGGCGCTGCCGTCCACGAACCACGCGCCCGGGCCCTCGCGGCGCAGCAGCGGCGCTTCCTCGTCGAACTCGTCCTGGATCTCGCCCACGATCTCCTCGATCAGGTCCTCGAGCGTCAGCAGCCCCGCCGTGCCGCCGTATTCGTCCACCACGATCGCCATGTGGGACTTCTCGGCGCGCAGCTGCTGCAGGACCTCGTCGAGTGGCGCCGCTTCGGGCACGAAGGGGACGGGCCGGCGCACCTGGAGCAGCACCCCCGCGTCGTCCTCGGGCGGGGACTTCTCGAGCAGGTCGCGGATGTGGGCGTAGCCCAGCACGTGGTCCAGGTCGGGATCGCACACCGGGAAGCGGGCGTAGAGCGACTCGCGGGCCAGGGCCAGGTTCTCCTTCAGCTTGCGGCGGGTGCTCAAGTAGACGATGCGCCCGCGCGGCTTCATGACCTCGCGGGCCGTGCGCCGGCCGAAGCGCAGCGCCTGCGCCACCAGCCGCTGCTCGCGCGCATCCAGCGTGCCGCCCTTGTGGGCCTGCTCCACGATGAAGGCGATCTCCTCGGGGCTGTGCGCGCGCTCGGTGACGCCGGTCTCGATTCCCAGCGCCCGCAGGATGGCGATCGCGGCGGCGTTGAGCAGCCAGATCGCCGGGTAGAACGCGTAGTAGAAGAGGATCAGCGGCCCCGCGGTGTTGAGCGCCGTGCCGTCGGTGCGGCGGATGGCGAGCGACTTGGGGGCCAGCTCGCCCAGCACGATGTGCAGGAAGCTCAAGAAGCCGAACGCCACGGCGAACGAGATGCCGTGGACCACGCGGGGATCCATGACGCCCAGGCCGCGCAGCGGGCGCTCGATGAGCGACGCCACGAACGGCTCGACGATCCAGCCCAGCCCCAGGCTGGCCAGCGTGATGCCGAGCTGCGTGGCCGAGAGCATGGCGTCGAGGTGCTTCACCACGTGGCGCGCCCAGCCGACGCGCGGATCGGCGCGCTGCGCCAGCTCGCGCAGGCGGGTGGAGCGCACCCGCACCAGCGCGAACTCGGCCGCGACGAAGAAGCCGTTCAGGAAGACGAGGAAGGCGACGACGAGCAGGCGGGTGAGGAAGTCCATGGGTGGCCCGCGGGCCAGGGCGGCGGACCGCGGATGCCCAGACGCTAGAGAAAAGGGACGGCGCGGTCAACGAGCCGCGGGGAGTCCGGAGCGTCGCGCCGGGGGCCGCGGCGGCTTGCCGGAATCGGCAGGCCGCCGCGGAGGCCAGGCTAGCGCAGCACCGTCAGGCGAAGGCTCGCGGTCTCGCGGTCGCCCTGCGCCCGGACGAAGCAGAGCCCGCCCGGCAGGCTCGCCGCGTCGAGCGCGAAGGGATGCACCCCTGCCGCCAGCGGACCACGGTGAAGCACCGCCAGGCGACGGCCGGTCACGTCGTAGGCGGCTACCGTCACCGGCTGCTCGCGGTCCACGGACAGCGTGAACCGTGCCGCCGACCGCGTGGGGTTGGGGCGCGCCGGGGAGAAAGCGAGCCCGCGCGGCGCGACGCCGGGCGGTGTCCCGACCACTCCGATCGTGAAGTTTCCGTGCGCGGCGGCACCGCCGTTGAACGCGCTGTCCAGGGCCCGCACCGACCAGGCGTAGTCGCCCGGCGGAAGGCCGCGGAGCGTCCACGTCGTGTTCCGGCTCACGTTCCCGGGCTCGGGGAGCGCCCGGCCGTCCGCCCCCGCGGCGCCCGCGGGGACCACCATCAGGTCGTAGGTCAACGCGCTCTGCGGCGTGCCGTCGTCGGCCGCGGGGGTCCAGGAGAGCGTCACGTTCCCGCTGCCGCCGGCGTTCGCCTGCATGCCGCTCGGCGCGGTGGGAGCGGCGTTCGCCCCCGGCGCGTCGTTGCGGAACAGCTGGGTGCGCGCCTCCAGCAGGCCGTTGCCATTCGGCACGTAGTAGGCGCCGGCCACGAAGTAGTCCAGGTCGCCGTCGCCATCCAGGTCGAACCAGGCGAAGGCTCCGCCGGCGTTCCCGGCGATCGGGGCCGGAAGCGGTGCGCTGGCCGGCGCGAACGTGCCGCCGCCGTTGACGTACACCATCGAGCGGCCGAAGATCTCCCCGTTGCCGAGCCACTCGCCGCTGGCCAGGAGGTCCATGTCGCCGTCGGAGTCGTAGTCGGCCCAGGTGACGGCGGTGAGGTCCAGCCAGGGCTCGTCGGGGTTGGGGACGTTGGTGTTGACGACGTCGAGGGGCGTGTAGGCGCCGGGCCCGGTCTTGAAGAGCACCCGCACCACCTCCTCGCCCGTCCCGTCGGGGAGGTCCATGTTGCCGCCGTAGACGATGTCGAGGTCGCCATCGTGGTCCACGTCGCCCCAGTCGGCCGTCCCGTAGCGGATGAAGGCGAGCCCCGACTCGGCTTCCACCAGGGTACCGCCGTCGTTGCGATAGACGTTGAGGAAGTTGTCCCCGTAGGCACTCACGTTGGCCAGCATGAGGTCCAGGTCGCCGTCGCCCTCCAGGTCCGCCCACGCGCTGGCCGCGTTGGGCGTCACGGGGAGGGCGGCCCCCACGTCGGTGAAGGTCCACGCCCCGCCCGGGCCCGGCCCGTCGTTGCGCAGGAGCGCGGCCGGCCCGTAGCTGAAGGGCCCCGACAGCACCGAGGGGATCAGCAGGTCGAGGTCGCCGTCGTTGTCGTAGTCGGCCCACGTCAGGGAGTGGAGGTCCAGGGTGCTGAAGTCGTTGCTCTCGAGGTACGCGGGCAGCACCGTCGCCGTGCGGACGAGGGTGCCGGCGTCGTTGCGGTAGAGCGCGGTCTCGCCGTCGCCGCCCACGACCACGTCGGGGTCGCCGTCGTTGTCGTAGTCGCCCCAGGCCAGGTCGGCCGCCCCGAAGGTGAGCCCGCCCGCGTCAACCGGGACCGGCGTGAGCGTCCACCCGGTGCCCCCGACCGGCCCGTCGTTCCGGTACAGGGTGAGGCGATCCTCGAACCACCCGTCCCCGTCGGGGCTCGCATACGCCACGTAGTAGCCGGCGATGAGCAGGTCCAGGTCGCCGTCCCGATCCACGTCGGCGGGGGCCGCCGAGGCGATCCAGAAGTCGGTCTCCGGTCTCGAGTTCAGGGCGGTGTCGGGCACGGCCAGCTCGGTGAATCCGAACTGCGCGGTGGCCGGGGACGTGGCGCCCAGGCCCGGAATGGCGAGCGCCAGCAGGAGGGCGATGAGCCGCGCCCGTACGGCTCGGGGCGCGCCCGGCAGGCAGCTGGGGATGTGACGCATGGGAATCCACCTCCTTCGCTTCGCTTGCCGCCCGCATGTCTCGCTCGATCCACGGCACGGTCCCGGACGCGACGTGGCGATCTCGACGGGGTTTCGCGTGACCGAACGGGGGACTGCGAGCGGTCGGTGGCCCTTTCGCCGGCTCACCCGGCGGGGCGGCAAGCGCGACGGCTGCCGCCGGGTGCGTCTGGAGAGATAAGACCGGTAGGGGATGCAGGCCCGATGCCAGCGGCGACCCGGTGTTCAGCCTGCCGCGATCCGCGGAGCGCGCAACGAAGTGCGCGCGCGGTCTCGGGCGCGATTAGTCACACGAAACGGCCGCTGCGACTGCCAGACCGGCGGCGTCATGACAGCGTGACAGTCGGGGCTGACAACGTGACGGTCCTCATCCCAGGATCAGTGCATACTCGTCCGAGCTGTTGCGGGGCTCACTTCGGAGGGGGCCCGGGCCTTGCGGGGATCAGGCGAAGGCGCCGAGCCGGTAGTAGTCCTCGCCGCTAAGGTTGAGGGCGAAGCGCTCCGCCTCGGCCACGTGGGCC
>JBBIHL010000228.1:0-5597 GCA_037447075.1 Candidatus Eiseniibacteriota bacterium
GGCGGGGTCCCTCCGGGGTGCTCCGGCTCTCCGGGTCGGCCCTGAAATCCCCCTTGCGCTCGGGCCGCGGCTCGTGGATACTTAACCGTATGGTTAAGTATTCGCCCGGCTCCCTCGACGCCACCTTCGCCGCGCTGGTGGACCCCACCCGCCGCGCCATCCTGGAGCGGCTGGCGCTGGGGCCGGCCACGCCCGGACTGGTGGCCGGGCCCTTCGACGTCTCGCCGCCCGCCATCTCCAGGCACCTCCGCGTCCTGCAGCGGGCCGGGCTGGTGGCGCGCCGGCGCAGGGGGCGGACCCACCGGCTCACCCTGGTGCCGGGCCCGCTGGAGATGGTGGCGGCGTGGGTGGCGCGCCAGCGCTCGTACTGGGAGCGCAGGCTGGACGCGCTGGGCGAGTACCTGGACCGGACCCATTCCCAGGAGGTGTCCCGATGGCATCGCCGCACGCGCGCGAGGAGATCGCGTTCCGCATCACCCGCACGTTCCCGCACCCGCGCGAGAGGGTCTTCCGCGCGTGGACGGAGCCGGAGGCGCTGAAGCAGTGGTTCGCGCCGACGGACGACTACACCACGACGGTACCGGTCTTCGAGCTGCGGCCGGGCGGCGGCTACCGGGTGGAGATGAGGCACAAGGGAGGGAACGTCCACACCGTGGCCGGCGCGTTCCGCGAGGTGAAGGCGCCCGAGCGGCTGGTCTACACCTGGAAGTGGGTGGACCAGCCGGACGCGGTGGAGACGCTCGTCACCGTGCAGTTCCGGGAACGGGGCGGTTCCACCGAGGTCGCGCTCACCCACGAGCTCTTCCCCAGCGAGGCCGCCCGGGACGAGCACGACAAGGGCTGGACCGGCTGCCTGGACCGCCTTGCCCGGAGCCTGTAGCCCCGCGCACGTTTCCCCAGGACGGAAGGAGGAACATCCCATGAGGCGCGTTGCCGTGTTGCTCACGATCGCGGTTGCGGCCGTCCCGGCGTGGGCCGTGGCCGCCGACAACCCGGGCTTCGAGAAGCTCAAGACGCTGGCGGGGGAGTGGCAGGCCAGCATGGGGGAGGGCCACGTCGTCAAGGCGTCGTACGAGGTGGTCTCCGGCGGCTCGGCCGTGATGGAGAGGCTCACGCCCCACGACGGCGGCGAGATGATCACCATCTACCACCCGGACGGGAAGCGCATCCTGCTGACCCACTACTGTCACGTGGGGAATCAGCCTCGCATGCGCTGCGAGAGCCAGGGCGCCGACGCCGGTAGCCTGGGGTTCAAGCTGGTCGAGGTCACCAACCTGAAGGCCAAGGACGAGTTCCGCATGAGCGGCCTGGTCGTCCGCTTCCAGGACGCGGACCACTTCTCGCAGACCTGGACGTCGAGCGGCAAGGGCAAGGAGCAGCCCTTCACCTTCAACTTCGAGCGCGTGAAGTAGCGGGCAGGTGCCGCGCGACGCGGCCTGGCGGAGGGTCCATGCAGAGCCACCCGGTTGTGACGACAGAGCAATGGCTGGAGGCGCGGAAGGCGCTTCTGGCGAAGGAGAAGGAGCTCACCCGGCTGCGCGACGAGCTGGGCCGGCAGAGGCGCGAGCTGCCCTGGGTCGAGGTGGAGAAGCGTTACGTGTTCGATGGCCCCGGGGGGAAGGAGACGCTCGCCGACCTGTTCGAGGGGCGGGGCCAGCTCATCGTCTACCATTTCATGTTCGACCCCGAGTGGAGGGAGGGCTGCAAGAGCTGCTCGTTCTGGGCCGACAACTTCAACGGCATCGTCGTGCACCTGGGGCAGCGGGACGTCACGCTGGTCGCCGTCTCCCGGGCTCCGCTCGCCAAGCTCGAGCCGTTCAAGCAGCGGATGGGCTGGAGCTTCAAGTGGGTGTCGTCGGAGGGGAGCGATTTCAACTACGACTACGGCGTGTCCTTCACCCCCGAGACGCGCGCTGCTGGAGGCGCTCCGTACAACTTCGGCACGCAACGCTTCAACGGCTCCGAGGCGCCGGGCATCAGCGTGTTCCTGAAGGAGGCCGATGGGGCGATCTACCACACCTACTCGACCTACGCCCGCGGCCTCGACATGGTGAACGGGGCCTACCACTTCCTCGACCTGGTGCCGAAGGGCCGCGACGAGGAGGAGCTCCCGTATCCGATGGCGTGGGTGAGGCTCAAGGACCGGTACCCGGCCCGGTCCGCGGCGCCGGCGGGCGCCGGGTGAGGCTCGCCGCGTCGCGCGCTACGCTTCTCCCAGGACGCATACGGCCGGCACGGGCTTGAGGGGCAGCGTCTCCTGCCTGATGCCCGCGAATCCCGCCTGGGCGAGCAGTGTTGCGACCTCCTCGCCGATCCGTCGCGCGTCCTCCGCCGTCGCGCCGGGCGCGCGCGGCTGCGTGGTGATGGCGATCCTCCCGCCGGGGCGCAGCCGCTCCGCCGGCTGATCCCAGAACAGCAGCGAGTTGACGGCGAGGATCTTGTCGAAGGGCGCCTCGAACGCGGGCAGGCGCGACACCGTCCCCAGCCGCAGGTCCACGCGCCCCTCCCGAACCGCCGCGGCATTGCGCCGGCGCGCCTGGCGCACCATCAGCTCGGAGTGGTCGAGGCCCACCACGTGCCCCCGGGTCGCGCGGCGCGCCGCGCACTCGACGGCGAGACCGGGGTCGAAGCCGATCTCCAGCACCCGGTCGGCGGGCTGTACCTCGAGCAGCTCCACGGTCCATTCGCTGCGGCGGCGGTTCGAGGGCCGGCGCGCCATGATCTGGCCCGCCACGAAGCCCCAGAACCCGTGCGGGTGGCCGAACTGGGCCCGGAAGCGCTGGGCGAAGGACTCCACCCGGGGCGCATCCTGCGATCGCGCCGGTGCCGGTCCCGCTTGCGCCGATTCCGGTCTCATGCGCTCCCGCCTCCTCCTGCCACGCGCGCCGTGCCGACCCTCACGCTCAACCTGCCAACCCGCGTCGCTGCCGCGCGTGCCGCTTCTCGGCCAGGGCAGCGGCCTCCAGGATGAACGCCTTGAGCTCGTCGGCGGGGACGTCCGCGCCGGGGCTCAACCGAACGTAGCGCACCTGGCCGCCCGAGCCCTCGAGCAGCCCCTGCGGGTCCCACAGCTCCACGCCCTGCTCGAACCCCAGGCGCACGTGGTCCTTGAAAGGCGCGATGAAGCCGATGTAGCCGCCGCGCCGGTAGCCGATCAGCTTCCAGCCCGGATAGACGGCCTCGGCCACGTCCGGGAGCGCGGAGCGCATCAGCCGGCGCAGGCGTGCGGCGAGCCTGCGCACGCGCACCGGGTAGGCCGCGAGGAACCGCTCGGGCGTCACCGGCGCGGTTTCCCGGGGCTCGCGGACCTTCGCGTCCCGCCCACGCCGTGCTCGGGTGTAGGGCGGCCGAGGCCATTTGGCCTGCGCGTATTCGAGGAAGATGCAGTCGTGATCGTCGGGATGGACGCGATCCTCGGGGAACCCGGTCAGGCACAGCGGGCAGAGCTTCCTGGTGCTCGCGGGCTTGAGGAACCGCATGATCGCGCTGCACGCTTCGACGCTCAAGGCGGGCGCTTGCGGAGCATCCCAGACGTCGGCGATGTAGTCCACGAAGGCCGCGCGCCAATTCATCACCTCCAGCAGCGTCCGCAATCCGCCCCTCGTGCCCTGACCGACGGCGCGGGACGGGAATGGCCCCACGTTGTACGGCATTCCCTGCAGCGACCGGCGCGCCGCCTCGGGCCACGTCGTTTGCAGGAGCAGGTACAGCGTCGCCCGCACCAGGTGCTGATCGTAGACGCCCCTCCAGGCCGCGTGCGCGGCGGGGCTGCTGACGAAGTCCAGCACGCGCTCCCGCCACACCTGGATCTCGTAGAGGTAGGTGGCGACCGCCTCCTCCGCGGGCGGCGCTTCCCGCAACGTGCGATCCAGCCGGAAGGGCGGCGGCGGAAAACGCAGCTCCGCCGGAATGGACGGCTTCACGACCGGCATGCCCGCTACCTCCCCCCCGGTGGGCGCTCGCCCTTCACACCCCCTGCGGCATCCTCACGTGCCAGTCGGTGCGCGCCTGGTAGGCCGCGGCCACGTTGAGCAGCGTGGCCTCGGAGAGCGGCGGCCCCATGAGCTGGAATCCCACCGGCAGGCCGTCCTTCCCGAAGCCGCAGGGCAGCGCCACCGCGGGCAGGCCGCAGGCGTTGCCGAAGGCGCCCACGCGGTCGCTGCCCGCCAGCGCCTTCTCCAGGTCGTCCTCCACCCGGGGCGCCACGTTCTGGAAGTTGTTGCTCACGATCAGGTCGTAGCGCCCGAAGAAGTCGTCCATCTGGCGCTGCATCACCACGCGCATGCGCTGCATCTTCACGTGGTCGGCGGCGGTGACGCGCCCCAGGATCTCGCGCTGCAGCGGCGCCGCCTTGTCCTTGAGCAGGCGCACCTTGCCGTTGTCGAACAGCCCCTCGAAGGACGACAGCGCCTCGGTGACGATCAGCAGCCACGCCACGCTGTCGGCCTCGAACTCGGGGAGCCTGGCCGGCTCCACGCGGAGCCCGGCCAGCCGCAGCGCCTCCACCGCCGCGTCGAAGGCCGCCTCCACCTCCCTCTCGCCCTTCCACTCGGGCTTGACGAGCGCGGCGCGCGCCTGGAGCACGCCCTTGCCGTCGCGGGCAGCGAGGCGGGGCGGGTCAGGCAGCGAGGTGGGGTCGCCGGGGTCGCGGCCCGCGATGGCGGCGAGCACCGTGCGGCAGTCCTCGGCGTGGTGCGCCATGGGGCCGATCTTGTCGAAGGTCCACGACAGCGCCATGGCGCCGGCGCGCGAGACGCGCCCGTAGGTGGGGCGCAGCCCGGTGACGCCGCAGAAGGCCGCCGGGCACAGGATCGAGCCCCAGGTCTCCGAGCCGATGGCGAAGGGCACCAGGCCGGCGGCCACCGCGGCGCCCGAGCCCGACGAGGAGCCGCCGGTCCAGCGCCCGGAGTCCCAGGGGTTGCGCCCCGGCCCCTGCAGCGAGGCGTCGGCGAAGCGGTAGCCCAGGCCGCCGGCCAGCTCGACCATCGCGAGCTTGGCGCACAGCACCGCGCCCGCCTCCCGCAGCCGGCGCACCACGGTGGCGTCGTCGTCCAGCACCTGGTCCCGGTAGGGCGAAGCACCCCAGGTGGTGCGGGCGCCGCGCGCGGCCAGCAGGTCCTTGGCCCCGTATGGGATGCCGTGCAGCGGGCCGCGGTAGCGGCCGCCGCGGATCTCCTTCTCGGCCGCCCGCGCCTCCTCCAGCGCGCGCTCTCGCATCACCGAGGCCACGGCGTTGAAGCGCGGTCCCAGCGTCTCCAGCCGGTGCAGGCAGTACTCCGCCAGCATCACCGGGGAGAGCTTGCGGGAGCGGATCTGCGCCGCGAGCGCGGCCAGGCTCTGGAAGCTCAGGTCGTAGTGGCTCACGGCCGCCTCCCCCCGCGCGCCGGCCGCAGCACGGCGAAGCGCACCGCGGGCTCGGAGCCCGCGGGCAGCGCGTAGGCGCGGATCTTCTCGAGGGCGTCCTCGACCAGCTTGGCCTGCCGCGCGATCTCCTTCTGCTCGGCGGCGCTGAAGCGCGGAAGGGGCGGCTTGGCGGCAGCGGGCCTGGACGGCGCCTTGCCCTTCGGCGCCGCCGGCTTCGCGGCTGCGGCGGCGCG
>JBBIHL010000229.1:0-240 GCA_037447075.1 Candidatus Eiseniibacteriota bacterium
GGCCGGCGTGGACGCGCGCGCCGTCGCCGGCGTGCCAGCGGATGCGGGCGGCCGCATCCAGCCTGCGGAAGCAGGCGTCGAACCAGGCGGTGCCGCACAGCACGGCGTCCTCGCGGCTGATGACCGTGCCGCGGGCGATACGCCCGGCGGGAATGAGATAGGAGGTGAGGTCGCCCGTGCCGACATCCTCGGCGAGGGCGGTGGCGACGTTGCGCTGGATCTCGATCGCAAGCTGCACGG
>JBBIHL010000229.1:252-1225 GCA_037447075.1 Candidatus Eiseniibacteriota bacterium
ATCTCCCGCGAGGCCGGTGGATCAATTCTAGCATTGCTGGCGGCGACGACAGACCTCAACGTTCGGCCCGTTTCGTGCCGCGACGCTCCGCCAGGGCGACGACCAGTCCGCTGCCGGCGATGACGGTCATGCCGGCCGTCGACCAGAGGTCCGGCAGGTGATCGAATACCAGCCAGCCGAGCAGCGTCGCCCAGATCAACTGCACGTAGAGAAGGGGGCTCAGCAGCGATGCCGCGGCGTGGCGGAAGGCGCGGATGAGCAGGTAGTGGCCGGCGCCGCCGTAGATGCCCAGCGAGGCGATCGCCAGCGCCTGCAACGGTGTCGGCACTGGGCCGCCCAGAACCAGGGCAGGGCCGCGGTCATGACGACGCTGCCCACGAGCGCCGTGTAGAACAGCATCGTCAGTGTGGATTCGCTCGCCGAGAGCTGGCGCGTCAGAAGCTGGTAAATGCTGTAGCACACGGCGGCGCCGAGGGCAAAGGCGACGCCTGCGCCGGCCAGCGCGCCGCCCGGCTGGGCGATCAGCAGCACGCCGAGGAAGCCGGTCAGCACTGCCGCCCATCGCGCTGCGCCGATCCGCTCGCCCAGCCAGGGGCCGGCGAGGACGGTGACGATCAACGGTGAGAGGAACGCTAGCGCCGTCGTTTCCGCCAGCGGCATCAGTCGCAGCGCGGCGATGCCCAGGCCAGTGGTGGCGAGCAACATCAGCGCCCGTAGTATCTGCGAACCGGCGCGGCGCGTGCGCAGCAGCCGGCCGCGCATGGAAGGCGCCAGGAACACCACCATCAGCAGGCAATGCAGGGTGTAGCGCGCCCAGACCAGCAGCGGCACGGCGAAGGTCTGGCTGAGATGTTTCGCCGTCGCGTCGAGGCAGGCGAACAGCATGAGCGCCGCCAGCAAGAGCGCGATGCCACGCAGGGGATATGCTCCCGGCGTCATGTCCCGCCCTGCTCTATGCGCAGCTTTGCGCTGT
>JBBIHL010000229.1:1251-5587 GCA_037447075.1 Candidatus Eiseniibacteriota bacterium
TGTGCCTCTGTGGTTCGCCACACCCTGGCTTCCAATTCATCCGGCGCAACAGCATAACAGGCGACCGGCACCCGCCGGTGACACCCCCAGGGCTTGCCGTGCGCTGTCATGCGGCGGTAATGTAAGGCCGGGGCACGCGGTGCGCAGCGGCACCGCAGCGAAGGAGGAGGGCATGTCGTCACCGGTTACGCTCTACGTCGGTCAGGGACTCGCACGCTACGGCTTCCCCGAAGGGCATCCCTTCGGCGTCGACCGGCAGGGCGCCTTCTGGCAGGAGGTGCTGCGCCAGGGGCTGAACAAGCGGGTCAGTGTCAGCGAACCGCGCGAGGCGAGCCGCGACGAGCTGCTGCGCTTCCACACCGAGGCCCATGTGGATTGGGTCAAGTCCCAGTCCGACGTCGGCCGCGGCTATCTCGATTACGGCGATACGCCCGCCTTCCCCGGCGTATTCGAAGCGGCTGACCAGCTTGAGGGGATGAGCATGGTCCCCTTCCTGCTGGTGTCGGTTCCGGCCCTGCTCGGGGCCGCCAGCCTCTACGTGCGGGACGCGCGGCGCGCGCTGGCCATCCTCCTCGGCACGTCGGCCGCGCACCTGGCGGCGACCGGGCTCCTGTGGATCGGCCCGCTGCGGGGGCCGGCGGGACCGCTCCTGGGCGTGGATTCCCTCGGGCTGCTCTTCCTGACGACCACCAGCGTCATCTTCCTGGCGGCCTCGGTCTACTCGATCCCCTACCTGCTCCGCGGAACCCACGACGTCGCCGCCCCCCCGCACCGGTTCGTGCCCTACCTGCTGTGGTTCCTGTCGGCCATGACGCTGGTCGCGGCCACGCAGCACCTCGCGCTGCAGTGGGCCGCGGTGGAGGCCACGACCCTGGCGACCGCCCCGCTCATCTTCTTCTACCGCCGGCCCCACGCGCTGGAGGCGGCGTGGAAGTACCTCCTCCTCTGCTCGGTGGGGATCGCCCTGGCGCTGCTCGGCGTGTTCTTCCTGGGCATCGCGTCGTCGTCGGTGGCCGGCCGCCCCCCCGCGCTCACGGTCTCGGGGATGGCGGCGGTCGCCCCCGCCATGTCCCGGCCCTGGCTCAAGGCCGCCTTCGTGCTGGCGCTCGTCGGATACGGCACCAAGATGGGGCTGGTGCCGCTGCACAGCTGGCTGCCCGACGCCCACAGCCAGGCGCCCTCGCCGGTGTCGGCGCTGCTCTCGGGGGCCCTGCTCAACTGCGCCCTGCTCGCCCTCGCGCGGGTCTACCAGGTCTGCCTGGCGTCGGGCGACGCGGAGTTCGCACGTACCCTCCTCCGCGTGCTCGGGTTCGCGTCGGTGGGCGTCGCCACGGCGTTCATGATCCGCCAGCGCGACTACAAGCGGCTGCTCGCCTACTCGAGCGTCGAGAACATGGGCGTCGTCACCCTGGGCCTCGGCCTGGGCGGAGCCGCCGCCTACGGGGCGCTCTTCCACGCGGTGAACCACTCGCTGTGCAAGGCCGGGATGTTCCTGCTCGCGGGCAACGTGCTGCGCGAGTTCGCGACGACCGACGCCACGGCCGTGCGCGGACTGTGGCGCCGGCTGCCGCTGAGCGGGGCGCTGCTGGCGGCCCTGCTCCTGGCCATCGGAGGCTCGCCCCCCTTCGCGCCGTTCTGGAGCAAGTTCATCGTCTTCCGCTCGGCGATGGACCCGCCGCACGCATGGCTCGGGGTGGCCTTCGGGACCCTGCTGGGCTTCGCGTTCCTGGGCATGGCGGCCACCCTGCTGCCGATGCTGCAGGGCGGAGAGACGCCGCCCCGGGGTCGCGGCGAGGCGGCGCTCGCAACCGTCGCCCCGCTGGCGCTGGCGCTGCTGGCGCTCCTCCTGGGAGTCTTCCTTCCGCCCGTGCTGGGGGAGGCGCTCCGCCGGGCCGCCGCCCTGGTGGGGGGATGACGCGCGTGGGCCGTGATCGGGCGGCGATTCCCGAGGACCCGCGCCCGGCGTGGGTGCGCTGGACGAGGAACGGCGAGCCGGCGGCGCTCGCCGACCTCCCGGACGTGCCGGCGGACCATCTGGCCGAGCGGTGCGCCGAGCTGTGCGCCCGGGGCTGCCGGCTCTCGCTCCTGACCGCGCTCCCCGCGCGCGGCGGACGGCGAGAGGGCCCGCGACAGATGCTGGCGGTGCTGGCCGACGACGCCAGCTCCCGGCTGGGGCTCGTGAGCGCGGAGGTCCCGCCCCGCGGCGGATACCCGGCGCTGACGCGCGCGCTCCCCCAGGCGCAGGCGTTCGAGCGGGAGATGTTCGAGCAGTGGGGGATCCGCCCGGAGGGCCATCCCTGGCTCAAGCCCCTGCGGGTCCATGCGGGGCTCTCGCCGCGCGGCGGCGGGGAGGGCGCGGGGCCGCCCCACCCGTTCTTCCGGGTGGAGGGACGGGGGGTTCACGAGGTGGCCGTCGGCCCGGTGCACGCCGGGATCATCGAGCCGGGGCACTTCCGCTTCCAGTGCTCCGGCGAGGAGGTCCTGCACCTCGAGATCCAGCTCGGCTACCAGTGCCGCGGCGCGGAGGCGCTGTTCCTGCGCTCCGCGCCGGCGCGGCGGCTGGTGGTCGCGGAGTCCGTCGCCGGCGACACGGCGGTCGGCCACGCCCTGGCCTATTGCGGCGCCTGGGAGGCGCTCGCCGGCGTCGAGGTGCCCCTGGGCGCGCAGGGCGTGCGCGGGATCGCCCTCGAGCTCGAGCGCCTGGCGAACCACGCAGGGGACCTGGGAGCCCTCTGCAACGACATCGGGTTCCTGCCGGGAGCGTCGTGGTTCGGGAGACTGCGCGGGGAGTTCCTGAACCTGCTGCTCGAGCTGTCGGGCAACCGCTTCGGGCGCGGGCTGCTCCGGCCGGGCGGCGTGAGCTTCGCCCTCCCGGCGGACGAGCGTCCGGCCATCCTGCGGCGCCTGGCCGCGGCCGAGCGCGACCTGCGTCGCGTGGCCGACCTCACGTTCGGCAACACCTCGGTGGCCGCACGGTTCGAGCAGGCCGGGGTGGTCTCCCGCGAGACCGCCGAGGAGCTGGGGCTGGTGGGCCCCGCGGCGCGGGCCAGCGGCTGCGATCTGGACGTCCGGCGCGACCATCCCGGCGGCATCTTCCGGTTCGCCCACGTTCCCGTCGCCGTGGCCGGGTCGGGGGACGTGATGGGGCGTGCCCTGGTCCGCTGGCTCGAAGCCCAGCGCTCGATCGCGTTCGTTCGCGAGCAGCTGGCCGAGATGACCGGCGACCGGTTGTGCGCCGACCTGCCCGCGCTGCCCCCCGCGAGCCTCGCCGTGTCGCTGGTGGAAGGCTGGCGCGGGGAGATCGCCCATCTCGCCGTGACCTCCGCGACCGGTGAGCTGGCGGCCTACAAGATCGTGGACCCGTCGTTCCACAACTGGTTCGGCCTGGCGATGGCCATGCGGGCGAACCCGATCTCGGACTTTCCGCTGTGCAACAAGAGCTTCAACCTCTCCTACGCCGGTCACGACCTGTGAGGGACCCACGCGCATGATCCGGCTCCTTCAGGAGCGCCTGCGCCAGGGCCACCGGACCCTCCCCATCGCCGAGGGGGCCGGCGACCTGCCCGCCCGCTTCCGCGGGAGACCGGTGGTGGAGCCGGGGCGCTGCGGCGAGGACTGCCACGCGTGCGTGGAGGCCTGCCCGACCGGCGCGATCAAGGCCGACCCGCTCCGCATTGACCTGGGCGCGTGCCTGTTCTGCGGGGCGTGCGAGGCGGCGTGCCCGGGAGGGGCGGTGAGGTTCACCCGGGACCACCGGATGGCGGTGCGCCAGCGCGCGGACCTCACGGTCCCGGGCCTCGAGGCCCGGCTGGCGGCGGCGCTGGATTCCCGGATGCGCCGGCTCTTCGGCCGTTCCCTCAAGCTCCGCCAGGTCTCCGCCGGGGGATGCAACGGCTGCGAAGCCGAGCTCGTGGCCCTGGGCAACGTGGTCTTCGACCTCGGCCGCTTCGGCATCCAGTTCGTGGCCTCGCCACGGCACGCCGACGGCATCGTCATCACGGGCCCGGTCACCCGGAACATGGAAGCGGCGCTGCGCGAGACCTACCACGCCGTGCCCGCCCCCAGGCTGGTCATCGCGGTGGGCGCGTGCGCCCTGTCCGGGGGCCCGTTCGCCGGGGCCGACCAGTCCGGCGACGGCGTGCCCCAGGACCTGCCCGTGGACCTCTACGTCCCGGGCTGCCCGCCCCACCCCCTCACCTTGCTCGACGGCCTGCTCCGCCTGCTGGGGCGGCTCCCCGGACAGCGCATGGAGCCGTAGCGGGGCACCCTCGGCGCGGCCCTGATCAGACCATATGGAACGACCGGCTCGCGGTCGTAAGGTCGTGCCCTCTCGGTG
>JBBIHL010000230.1:0-5584 GCA_037447075.1 Candidatus Eiseniibacteriota bacterium
TTGCTCCGCCGGGGTGGTCGCCGCCGGGCTGACCAAGATCGCCTCGTTCATCGTGCTGGCCCCGCTGATCGGGCTCGTGCTGGGTTTCCTGAACATGACCCTGGTCGCGTGGCTCTTCCGACGGAACTCCCCGGCCCGCGTGGATCGCGTGTTCCGCGTGATGCAGCTCTTCTCGGCTGCGGCCTACAGCCTGGGACACGGGGGCAACGACGCGCAGAAGACCATGGGCATCATCGTGGCCCTGCTCTATTCCACGGGCCACCTCCGTGGGGAGTTCGAGGTGCCCTTCTGGGTCATCGTCAGCGCCCAGGCCGCGATCGCGCTGGGCACCATGGCGGGCGGCTGGCGCATCGTCCACACCATGGGCATGCGCGTCACCAAGCTGCGTCCGGTGGGGGGCTTCTGCGCCGAGACCGCCGGCGCGGCGAGCCTGTTCGGCGCGACGCAGCTGGGCATCCCGGTGAGCACGACGCACACCATCACCGGCGCCATCGTGGGCGTGGGCTCCACGCGCCGGCTCTCGGCGGTGAAGTGGGGCGTGGCGGGGCGCATCGTGTGGGGGTGGGTGCTCACGCTGCCGGCCTCGGCGGCGGTGGCCGCCGCCTGCTACGGGGCGCTGCGGCTGCTGGGCGTGGCGCGCTAGGGGCGGCCGTCCCTACCGCGCCCCCGGCACGTAGCGGTTGAGGCTCCAGTCCCAGGGGATCTCCTGGTCCAGATCCTTCACGCCGCGCTCGCGCAGGGAGCGCGCGACCGCCGCCGGGGCGTAGCGGAGGATGAACGCCAGCGGACCTTCCGGCTCGAAGTCGCGCCGGTACCAACCGAAAAGCTGGCTGGTGAAGAGCCTTCCCTCCGCGGCCATCCAGCGCAGGTGCCGCGGATTGGCGAGCGCGTTGCGCACGGCGAAGTCGAGCTGGGCG
Source organism: Candidatus Eiseniibacteriota bacterium (assembly GCA_037447075.1). Taxonomy (GTDB): domain Bacteria; phylum Eisenbacteria; class RBG-16-71-46; order RBG-16-71-46; family RBG-16-71-46; genus JBBIHL01. Next base: position 918 of record JBBIHL010000230.1, read on the forward strand.
TCCAGCGAATCGGCGCGGTAGGCGCGCGGCAGGAGCGGAGGGCAGCCCACCGCGGCGCAGACGATGGCGAAGTGGACGCGCGGGTCCAGCTCCCTGGGAGGAGGCGCCGGCGAGGCCCGATCGAAGTCGGCGAACAGGAAGCGCCGCTCGAAGGCGTTGAGGGTGTAGCTGCTGTCGCCCACCTGCAGCCCCGGCTGCTCGAAGAAGTCCACGCCATGGAAGAAGGCGATCTCCCGCACGCCGGGGATGAGCTGCTTGGTCCGCGGGTCGCGAAGGTCGCGCATCACCAGCTCGATCACCCGGAAGTTGTAGAGGTTGATCGCCCAGGCCAGCCGCTCGCGCGCGCTCATCGAGTCCGGCGGGACCGCCAGCAGCGCGCGCCGGATGCGGCCCATGCGCTCGTGGTAGCCGGGCAGCCCGTCGAGGCGCAGGTAGTCGAAGCGCGTCTCGATCGGCTCGCCGGGCCCGGAGATCACGTGCAGGTAGTCGTCGAGCAGCTTCTGGTAGCCCGCCACGCCGGGCTCGACCGCGCCCGCCGGGGCGGCGAGGACCGTGCCGAGCAGCGCGACGGCGACGCACCGCGTGGGGCGGCGGCTCATGGGACGGGCGTCTGGCTGGCCGGCTCGACCCATACCAGGGCGTTGTAGTCGGGCTCGCCCGACACCGGATCGAAGCGCCGCGGGATCAGCACGTTGGCCTCGGGCCAGTAGGCCTGCAGGAAGCGCGGCTTCACCGGGCCCACCCGCACGCGCCCGGCGTAGGCGCCCACCTCGGAGCGCAGGCGCACGGGGTCGCCGCCCTTGAGCCCCAGGCGCTCGGCGTCGGGCGCCGCCATCAGCACCTCGTCGCGGCGGCGCACGCCCATCAGGGCGTCGCGGTGGCCGAGGGTCATGCTGTTGAACTGCTTCCCCCGGCGGGTGGTGAGGTAGAACTGGCCCTCGGGGATCTCCACCCGCTGCGGCCGCACCACGCTGAAGCGCGCCCGACCGCCCGGCATCCTGGCGAACCCGTCGCGGAAGAGCTGCGGCCCGCCCCACTGGATCCACTGGCCCGCGCGCTCCAGGCTCTCGACTCCCGCGTAGAGCGGCATGGCGCGCGCCATCTCGTGGCGGATCTCGCGCGGGTGCGCGTAGGGCAACGCGCGCCGCGCCGGCTCGCCGCGCGCGGCCCGCGCCACCAGGCAGGGGATCTCCCATTCCGGCCGGGCCTCGGCGATGCGGGGGCCCGGGATCTCGGGGGTGAAGCGGATGCGCCGCTCGGTGCTGGTCGAGGTGCCGCCGCCCGCGGTCTCGTAGCGGGTCTGCGCCGGCAGGATCAACACGAGCTCGCCGGGAAGGAGCGAGGAGGTGTTGAGCACGATGTCCTGGTGCAGCCGCAGCTTCACGCGCTCCAGGGCGCGCATCATGTAGTCGCGGTCGGGCATGGTCTCGAGCAGGTTGCCGCCTAGCGAATAGAGGAAGTCCACGCGTCCTTCGTGCGCCGCCTCGAGCATCTGCAGGGTGCGCGAGCCGCGCCAGGCCGGCAGCGGCAGGCCCCACAGCTCCTCGAAGCGCCTCCGGTCGTCCGGGTTCGCCACCTCGAAGCCGCCCGGGTACTTGTCCGGGTCCACGCCGCACTCCCCGCCCCCCTGCACCCCGGAGTGCCCGCGGATGGGCATCACCCCGCACTTCTCCCGCCCCAGCATCCCGCGCGCCAGGGCCAGGTTCACCACCGCCTTCACGTTGTCCACCCCGAAGCGGTGCTGGGTGAGCCCCATGCTGTAGACGAACACCGCGGTGCGGGCCCGCGCGTACTGCTCGGCGAACCGCAGCATGTCGGCCCGGGAGAGGCCGGAGGCCTCCTCCAGCTCGGCCCACGAGGTCCTCGCCAGCGCGGACTGGAGCTCGTCGAAGCCGGTCGTATGCCGGGCGACGAACTCGCGGTCCACCGCGCCGCGCTCGACGAGGTGCTTCATGACGCCGTTCAGGAACGCCACGTCGCCGCCCACGCCGACCTGGAAGAAGTCGTCCATGATCCGGCTGCCGAAGAGGGCGCTCGCCCAGTCGCTCGGCACCCAGTAGCGCTCCAGCCCCGGCTCGCGCACCGGGTTCACGACCAGCACCCGCGTGCCGCGGCGCTTGGCCTGCACCAGGTACTTCATGGTGACCGGCTGGTTGCTGGAGAGGTGCGACCCCAGGATCACCACCAGGTCGGAGCCGATCAGGTCGCGCAGGGAGCAGGTGGGGGCGGGCACGCCCAAGGTCTCCTTGAGGCCGGACACGCTGGCGGCGTGGCACAGGCGGGCGCACAGGTCCACGTGGTTGCTTCCCATCACGCGCGCGGCCTTCTGGAAGCAGTAGTAGGTCTCATTCACCAGGCCGCGCGACGTCGCGAAGAACCCCATGCGCTCGCCGGGCACCTCGCGGAGCCGCTCGCTCACCAGCGCCAGCGCCCGGTCCCAGGAGAGCCGCTCCAGCCGCCGGTCGCCGGCGCGATGGAGGAGGGGATGGGGGATGCGGCCCAGGCGGTGGAGGTCCTCGTTGCTCATGGACCGCAGCCGCGGGAGGTCGGCGAGCGCGCGCTCGGGGATCGGCCCGATGGTGTTGAGCCGCAGCAGGCGCAGCCGCGTCATGCACAGGTGGACGCCGCTGATGACGTCGTCGCGCAGGCCGCGCGGGCCGAGCGAGCAGCCGTCGCACACGCCGCGGGTGAGGATCCGCCAGGCGTAGGGCAGCCGGTCGCGGTTCTCCCACGCCACCTGGATCATCTCCAGATACGGGCGCGGCCGCGGGTGGCGCCGCGGACCGAAGGGGATCAGGTCGCGCAGCCGGAACTTGCCGCCGGACGAGGAATGGGTGGCCATGGTTGGGTCGGGGGCGATGCGTTCGGGGCCAGGATACCCCGGCCGGGTGCTCCCACGCAGCTCAATCGAACTCGTAGCGGGGATCCGCGGGCGTCTGCTCGGGTCCCACGCGGCCCATGGCGATGTCGGCGCGGTTGTAGCTCTCGCCCTTCATGGGGGCGCCGTGCAGCCGCCGGAGCATGGCGAGCTGGCCGGTATGGGTGAGCGCGTCGGCGACCGGTCCCTGGAAGAGGCGCGTCAGCTCGTAGCGGACCGGCTGGTCGGAGGCCAGCGCGTCGTCGAACGTCTTGAGCGCGGCGAAGAAGCGCGCGCACTCCTTTGGCCAGGGCTGCGGCTTCGCGTTGTTCCAGCGCGGCTCGCCCCTGGCCAGGGACAGGCCCCAATCGAGCAGGTCGCCCATGTGCGCGAGGATCTCCACGGCCGTCCTCGAGGTCGGTCCGGGCCGGAACGCGGCGAAGGACTCGGGCGCCCCGCGCAGGGTCTTGGCGGCGCGGTAGGCGAGCGTGGCCACGGCGTGTCGGAGATACTCTCGGTCGGTCATGGGGCGCCCTCGGGCTGGCGGTCGGGCGTACCGCCGGCGCCTCGGCCCCGGCCGCGGGACGCCACGCGGTCGCGTTCGGCGACAGCCTATCCGGAATCGAAGCCGGTGGCCAGATGGGCCCGCCGCCCGTTGACCCCAGGCCGGCCCCGTGGAAGACTGCCGGACTTCCATCGCACGGAGGGCGCCATGAACTACCGCCGGCTCGGCCGGAGCGGCTTGCAGGTCTCCGAGCTCTCGCTCGGGTCCTGGACCACCTACGGCGGCTCGGTGAGCGCCGAGGACGCGGCGCCGATCATCCGTCGCGCCTTCGACCTGGGCATCAACCTGTTCGACACCGCCGACGTCTACGCGAAAGGGGAGGCCGAGCGGGCGCTGGGCCGCGCCCTCAAGGACCTGCCGCGCGAGCGCATCGTGATCGCCACCAAGGTCATGGGCCGCGTGTGGGACGGTCCGCTGGGCGCCGGGCTCTCGCGCAAGCACATCTTCGACGCCGTCGAGCGCAGCCTGCGCCGGCTCGGGGTGGACTACCTCGACCTCTACCAGGCGCACGCCCCCGATCCCAGGTCACCCATCGAGGAGACGCTGGGCGCCTTCGAGGACCTGGTGCGCCAGGGGAAGGTCCGCTACCTGGGGTTCTCCAACTTCGACCGCGAGCCGGCGCTGGCCCGCCGCGCCGTCGCCCTCCAGAGGGCGCGCGGCTGGGACCGGTTCGTCTCGAGCCAGCCGCGCTACAGCCTGGTGGACCGCCACGTGGAGAAGGAGCACGTCGCGTTCTGCCGCCGGAACGGCATCGGCATGATCGTCTACTCTCCGCTCGCCCAGGGGGTGCTCACCAACAAGTACGCGGGCGGGGCCACGCCGGAGCGCAGCCGGGCCACCACGGCGTTCGGGCACTTCCTCACCCAGGAGAAGGCGCTCACGCCGGAGAACGTGGCCGCGGCGCAGCGGTTCGCGGCGTGGGTGGGGAAGAACACGGCCTACACGCCCGCCCAGGCGGCCCTGGCCTGGGTGCTGGGGCGGCCCCAGGTCTCCAGCGTCATCATGGGCGCGTCGCGCCTGGAGCAGCTGGAGGAGAACGTGGGGGCGCTGGAGGTGAGGCTCGAGCCGCGGCAGTGGGGCGAGGTGGAGGCGGCGATCGCCGGCAAGCCCCGCCCTCCGGCACCGGCTTCGCGCGCCAAACGCCGCGCGGCCCCGGCTCGTCGCCGGGACCGCTGGCGCTAGCCCGGGTGATTCATGAGCCCGCGGCCTGCAAGCGCGATCTGCAGGGCATCCGCGGCGTCGTTG
>JBBIHL010000231.1:0-4428 GCA_037447075.1 Candidatus Eiseniibacteriota bacterium
TCGCTTCCCAGCGAAGCTCCATGCAGGGAGGATCGGCGCGCCCGCTGGCCCGGTCAAGTCATGCCGCCCTCGGTTGCGCAACCTACCCCGAGAGCAGCACCAGCCTCACCGTGGTCGAGATCCTCCCATCGAGGGTGAGCCGGGCGAAGTAGACCCCCGCCGGATGGCTCTGTGCCGCCCACCTCGCCTTGTAGGTTCCCGCGCCGTGCCAGCCGCCCGCGAGATCCGCGACCCGCCTCCCGGCGGCGTCGAAGAGGGCAAGCTCCACACGGCCCGCGGCCGGCAAGGAGTACTCCAGCTCCGCCTCGCTGCGGATCGGCTGGGACCCCACCAATCGCAGGCCCACGCCGGCGGCGGGGCGCCTCCCGGGCACGGAGACGGTGTTCACGCCGTTCACGCGCAGGCCCCAGGTGTTCAGCCGTCAGCGGGCCTGACCGGGCCCCGGGTTCACGCGCAGGCGCCAGGTCCCGCCCGGCATGAGGCCGTCCAGCGCCGACAGCGGCTGGGCGGGCTGCAGGCCGAACACGAACGGCGGGCGGGAGGTTGACGGGGTGTTGGCGTTCTCGTCGTCGAACAGCGTCCGCAGCTCGCGGGACTGGGGCGGGGCGTTCGAGAACAAGGTGACCACGGGAGCGCCGGAGGGCGGGATCAGCTGGACGGTGGTCCCGGGCAGGTCGGCATCGTCCCGCGAGTACTCTAGGTTGACGAAGACGTCGAGGTCCGTGACCGGGACGTTCCACGCGATCGAGAGGGGATCCTCGAAGGCCGGAGGGTCGGTCCCCGAGACCTCGGTGCCGGTGAAGCGCATGAAGATGCCGTCGAGGTCGAAGACGAAGCTGCCGGCGACAACGTCGAACAGTGGAGCGCCGGAGGCGACGTAGCGGGACGAGGAGCCCGGGAGCGCGTAATCCGGGATGCACTCCCCCGCGTGGACGAGGCCGACGGTGCGGGCCGCGCCATCCTCGTCAATCATCCGCCCGAGCAGACCTTGCGCCACATGTCGGCGCGGATCTGGGCGGGCGAGCGCGGCCCCGCGAGCAGCCGAGCCTCGTCCATGCGCCCGACGAACCGGAAGTCGGGGGTGCCGGTCGCGTTGTCGTCGGCCCCGAGATAGACGCTGCGGCTGTTGTTGGCGGTGGGGCCGGTGAACGCCGTGGACCAGGCATCCACCTTCCCGTTGACCAGCAGCCGGGCGAGGCCATTGCGGTAGACCGCCGCGACGTGCGTCCACTGATCGAGCGGGATGGTGGTCTGGCCGTCGAAGTAGGCGCCGATCCCGCCCTTGGGATAGAGGCGGAGCTTTCCCGTGGTGGTGAGGCCAAACCACAGGCCGGTCTCGTAATTGCGGCCCATGATCGTGGGGAAGCCGGACCACGACGTCGGGTAGATCCACGCCTCGGCCGTGAACCCGGCGCTCAAGTCGAGGTCGAACGGGTAGACCATGTAGGCGTCGGTGCTCCCGTTGAAGGTGAAGGCGGTGCCGTAGGACACCGGGGCCGAGAGACTCTCGTCGTGGGTCGCGCCGTTCACCGGGGTGGCGATGTGGTTGCCGTCGCCCCAGTAGGTGCCGTCCGCGCGGGTGCCGTCGAAGCCCCACTGGGCCTTGAGGTCGGCGTAGTAGTCCGAGGCGTTGGCCGAGCTGACGTAATACACGACGTAGCGGTCCTGGCGGATCTGGGTGAGGCCCCGCGGAATCCCCCAGATGCGGACATCGTCGAGCCACCCGCGCCAGAAGAAGGCCGGCACGCCGCCGGACTGATCGGCCCCGATGCGCAGCGGCGCGGACGAGCTCCCCGTGGTTCCGGAGAAGCCGCCCGCGATCGCGTTCAGCTCCCCGTCCACGACGAGCGAGACCAGGCCGGCCGCCGAGAGGTAGGTGGCGGCCACGTGCGTCCAGCGATTGAGCGGGATCGTCGCGCTCGACTCGACGTAGGTCGTCCCGTTGGGGTAGAAGCGCAGCTTGCCGGACGTGCTCAAGCCCAGCCAGAAGCTGTTCGTGAAGTCGTTCCCCACGATGGTGGGAAACCCCGCGTACGACGTGGGCCGGACCCAAGCTTCGATGGTGATGTCCAGCAGGTTCTCGAGCCCGGCCTTGTTCGCCACGGTGAGGTAGGCGTTGGTCACGGTCGGGTGATTGAGCCGCATGCAGGCGTGGTCGTTCTGGGCCCGGGCGGCGGTCGCCGCCAGGGCGAGCCCGGCGATCACGGCGATGCAGGTGCGAAGCATGGCTTCCTCCTCGCGCGTTTCGAGTTCCGATCAACCCCCTCGCATGCCCATACGGACGGGTGCGGCGAAGCGAACAGGGGAGGACGCGGGTCACCCGGTGGGGGCTCCGGCTGCAAGGGCGAGGGCCGGAATGACCGGCGGTGCCCGCGGCGGGATGGGGGCGGAAGCTGCCCGGCCCTCTGCGGGAGCCTAGTCGCCCAGCTTCAGCTCACGGGCCCCGGGGACCGGCGCCCGGTCGAAACGCGAGCGAGTGAGCGGCTGGACGTAGACCTTGGCGCCGGGAAAGGGGTCGGCCGCCAGGTATTCGGCCGCAACATCGCGCGGCCAGTGGGGTGCCTTCTGGACCAGGTGAAACGTCTGGCCAGGGCGCTCGATGCGCGTGGCGCGGAACCCTGCCTCGACCGTGTCCACCCAGGCGGTGAGACCGCCGCCCTCCAGCAGGCCGAGGATCAGGTAGGAGTCGTTGTCCGCGAAGACGACGATGTCCCGGGCCTGCGCCCGTGCGACCTCTCGGCCTTCCGCCCTCAATCCGACGACGACCTGCCCCAGCGCGGAGTGGTTGGGGAGGAACCACCCCAGCGGGACGGCTCCCGTCGCGCGCCGGGGCGCCGTCGCCGGGTAGAGCCACGGATAGCGCCGGGCGACCGGCCGGTAGAGGACCTCGGCCACGACCTGGTTGGCGAGCGCGATGAGCACGGCCAGGCCGACGACCTTCATCGTCCCCAGCCATCGGGAAGCTCCGAGCGCCACGAGCTCGCCGAGCGCCAGCAGGGCGTAGAAGAAGTGGCGACAGGGGGTAGGGTTGGGGATCCAAACGACCAGGGCGATTCCGAGCAGGGCCATGGCGGGAACCTGGTTTCGCCGGCTTCCGCCTCGGACCAGGAAGAACGCACCGGCCGCAAGGGTCGCGATCCCCGCGGCCAGGGCGAGCACTCCCATACCCTTGAGGACAACGGCAGGCCGGTAGAAGGAGGAGAGAAAGTTCCCGGCCGCATGCAGCTCCCGGAAGCCTGGCCCCGCAGTGCGGTGCTGCAGGATGAGGAAGATGACCGCCGCGCCGGCAAGGACCACGCAGCGCGCGAGGACCCGCCGCAAGCGCCCCGAGTGTTGCGCCCCCGACGGGAAGACCAGCGCCAGCCAGGGAAAGGCGAGGAGCGAATCGGTCCGCACCACCAGTGAAGCGACCAGCAGCGCCCCCGCCGCAATCCGGCCGGCCATCCCGGCGGGGCCGGCCCTCCCTTCCGCAGCCAGCAGGACCCAGCCGCCCGCGAGCAACAGCGTGACGGAAAGAAGCAGCGGATGGCCGTAGGTGGCGAGTTCCAGAACCATCGGCGAAAACCCCACCAGGATCGCCGCGGCCAGGCCCGCGGCCACGCCGTGCAAGCGCCCCACGAACAGGCCCACGGCGCCGCAGGCGAGGGCCGCGCTGAAGTGCCCGATCCGGTTCACGGCCTCGAGCAGGGCGGCGGCGGAACCCAGGACCGCCGGCGGGAGCCAGAAGAGCAGCGCGTAGTAGCCGAAAGTGAACGGCAGCGCGTAGAAATGGCCCGCGGCGAACCCCTGGCCGGTTGCCTGGGCCCAGAGCATGCCGTTCACCATGCGGATGGTGTCGTCGTCGCCGGCAGCCCCCCGGTAGACGAAGGGGAAGGTGACGAGCCAGAGCGCCAGACCCGGAAGCAGGCAGCAGAGCGCTCCTGCCGGACCCTGGCTCCCGGGGGCGCTGCGGCCCGCGGCTGGCCGGCGGTCCGCTGGTGCATTCGACACGGTCGTGCTCCTCAACCTGTACCGATCGCGAGCTCCCGGTCACGCCACGCCCGTGCGCGGTTGGCCGCGCCCCGCGGTGTCACACCTGCTTGGTCCTCCCCTACCACTCCCACCCGTCGTCCCAGTAGAGCGGCTCTCCGGGCTCGGGCAGGCGCGTGCTCCGCGCCCACAGGCTGCCCAGCGTCTGGCCCGCCAGCGCCTCGAGCCAAGGCGGCCGCGGCCGGCGATACTCGGCCAGGCGGATCTTCTCGCCGGGCGGGATGCCCGCGCGGCGGCGCGCCTCGGCGAGGGCCTCGTCCAGCCCACCGATCTCGTCCACCAGCCCGATGCGCGCCGCGTCCTCGCCCAGCCAGACGCGCCCCTGGGCCACCGAATCCACCGCCGCCCAGCTGCGGCGGCGCCCTTCGGCCACCCTCTCCACGAAGCGCCGGTAGTAGC
>JBBIHL010000231.1:4443-5574 GCA_037447075.1 Candidatus Eiseniibacteriota bacterium
GATGCTGGAGTCGGCCAGCGCCTGCTCCTCCGCCGTCCAGGCGCGCGCGGCGGACCAGGCCCCCATCCAGCGGCCGCGCTCGAAGTCGTCCTCGCGCACCTTGTGCTTCTCGTACCACCCGCCCAGCGACGGCTTCATCGTCAGCACGCCGATCGAGCCCGTGCGCGTGAAGCGGCCGGCGTAGATGCGGTCGGCGCCGCACGCGATGTGGTAGCCCCCGCTCGCCGCCACCTCGCCCATCGAGACGACGAGCGGCTTCTTGCGTTCCCGCCGGGCGCGCTCCAGCGCGTGATGGATCAGGTCGGAGGCGAGCCCGCTCCCACCCGGGCTCTCCACCCGGAACACCACGGCCCTCACGTCGCGGTCCCGGAAGGCGCGCTCGATCTGGCCCGCCACGGTCTCGGAGCCCATGTAGGGACCGAGCAGCAGGTCGTTGCCGCTGCGCCCGGCCTCGATGCTGCCGCTGGCGTAGATCACGGCGATCCGGGTGGGCACGGTCCACTCGCGACGCGCCGGGCGCAAAGCGTCCGGACGGACCAGCCGCGGCTTCTCCCCCAGCCCGGCCAGCTCGCCCAGCAGCTTGCGCGCATCCTCGCGGTAGCCCACCGCGTCAATCACCCCGCGCTCCTCGAGCTCGCGCGACTCCACATCCTGGCCCTGCAGCACGGGCAGGAGCTGGTCGCGGCCGATCCTGCGGTCGGCGCAGATGGCGCTCACGAACAGCTCCTGGACCAGGTCCAGGTTGTGCTCGATGGCCTCGCGGTCGGCGGGCGGCGTGGAGTCCACGCTGAAGTTGCGGAAGGCGGACTTGTACGCCCCGTAGGAGGACCGGTCCACGGTGATGCCCCAGTCCTGGAGCAGCCGCCGGTAGTAGCGCCGCTCGGCGCGCAGCCCCAGCGCGGCGAAGAACGCCTCGGGCGACGCCACGATGCGGTCGCAGGCCGCGGCCAGGTAGAGCCCGGCGCGCCCGGTGCCGTACTCGAGGTAGGCCACCACCGGCTTGCCGGCCGCCCGCAGCCGGGCGATGCGCGCTCGCAGCTCCTCCACCTGCGCCATGCCCGAGAGGCCGCGCACCTCGAGCAGGACCCCGCGCGTGAGCGGGTCCTCGAGCGCCCGCTCCAGCGCGCGGTG
>JBBIHL010000232.1:0-2672 GCA_037447075.1 Candidatus Eiseniibacteriota bacterium
GGCGGCCGCGCCGGCCCGCCGCCGCCTGGTGGACCTCGGCGCCGAATGGCTGGGTCTGCTGGTGGCGCTGCGCGGCGTGGGCCAGCTGCCCGACGCGGCGGCCCTGCGGAGCCGGGCGCTGGACCTCAAGGTCAGGCTGGAGCAGGCGGGGCGCGAGGGCGGCTTCACCGCGGCCGACGTCGAGGCGGCGGTCTTCGCGCTGGTGGCGTTCCTGGACGAGACGGTGCTCAACAACCAGGGCGCGGCGCGGGAGGTCTGGCTGGCCAAGCCCCTGCAGCTGGAGCTCTACGGCCAGACCGTGGCGGGCGAGGAGTTCTTCGACCGGCTGGAGCGGCTGCGGCGCGAGCGCGAGGCGCGCGTCGAGGCCCTGGAGGTCTACTACACCTGCTTGAGCCTGGGCTTCGCCGGCAAGTACCGCCTGAGCGGCCCCGAGCGCGTCCAGGCCCTGGTGGCCGAGGTCGAGCGCGACCTGGCCGCGGTGCGCCGCGCCGGGCGCGGGCCGCTCTCCCCGCACGCCGAGAGCCGGGAGGACCTGGGCGCCGCCGTGGCGGGCGGCATCCCGCCCTGGCTCGCGGTCGCGGTGTTCGCCGGGGCCGTGCTCCTCATCTGGCTGCTGGTCGGCCTGCTGGCGCGGGCCGGCGCCGGCCACGCCGCGCGCGGGATCCGCGGCCTGCTGGCGCACTAGCCATGATTGATCAGAATCCCGCGGCTCCGGGAGGTCGGCGACCGCGAAGAGTGCGGCCGGCGGCCCTCTTGACCAGGAAAACCAAGGACCACGTTCCGTGAACCAAGGAATGGAACATCAATCTCTCTCTGGGCCGCGCCAGTCGCGGGCAATCCAGCGCTCACGCCTGCGCCGAATGATCAGTCAAGGCTAGCCATGAACCCCCTGCGGCGCTACCTGCGGCCCCCGTTCCTCTGGGGCGCCGGCGGCGTGGCCGTCACCGCCACCACGCTCATCATCACCAACATCCTGGGTGTCTCGCTGATGCTGGCGCTGCTGCTCGTGCTCACGCTCGCGCTGGTCGTGGTGATCGTGATCCTGATGCGGCGCCTGCAGCAGGCCAAGGCGGCCGAGGAGATCGAGAAGACCATCAGCCGCCAGGCCGACCGCGACATCGAGAAGTCGGTGCCGGGCAAGCAGGCCGAGATGGAGAACATGAAGTCCGAGCTGCTGGCGGCGCTCGGGGCCTTGAAGTCCTCGCGCATGGGGCGGCGCGGGCAGGCGGCGCTCTCGGTGCTGCCCTGGTACATGCTGGTGGGCCCGGCGGGCTGCGGGAAGAGCACGCTGGTCTCCCGCTCGGGGCTGCACTTCCCGCTGCTCGACGAGAAGCGCCACCCCCGGTCGGTCAAGGGCGTGGGGGGCACGCGCAGCTTCGAATGGTGGCTCTCCGAGGAGGCCGTGATCCTCGACATGGCCGGCCGCACCCTGGGCACCGCCCAGTTCGAGGACACCGACGACTGGGTGGACTTCCTGCAGGTGCTGCGCAAGCAGCGCCGGGAGAAGCCCCTGAACGGGCTGCTGGTGGCGGTGTCGGTGGACCAGGTGGCGAGCCGGGCCGACGCGCAGGTGGATGCGCTGGCGCGCTCGGTGCGCGAGCGGGTCCAGGAGCTGATCCACCACCTGGGCGTCGTGTTCCCGGTCTACGTCGTGTTCACGCAGTGCGACCGGATGGCCGGCTTCGCCGAGTTCTTCGCCGAGCTGCCCCGCGAGGAGCGCGGGCAGGTCTGGGGGGCCACGGTGGCGGTGGAGCGCAGCCGCGACGAGGACCCCGTGAGGCTGTTCGACGCCGAGTTCTCCTCCCTGGTGGGCGCGCTCTCGGACCGGCGCCTGTCGCGCCTGGCCGAGGTGCCCGATCCGGTGCAGAGGGCCCGCGCCTTCGCCTTCCCGCTCCAGCTGGAGCGCGTGCGACCGGCGCTGCGGCGCTTCGTCCAGACCCTGTTCGAGCCCGACCCGGTGGAGGAGGGCCCGCTGTTCCGCGGCTTCTACTTCACCAGCGCCAAACAGGAGGGTGCGCCGGTGGACCGGGTGCTGCAGCCGCTGGTGGCCGAGCTGGGGGGCGCCAAGTCCCCACCGCCCGCGGCGCCGCAGATGGGCGACGGGGCCTTCTTCGTCCACGACCTCCTCACCCAGGTGGTGTTCGGGGACGCCCATCTGGCCACCGCCTCGACGCGCGCCGAAGCCGGCCGGCGCCGCGCGCGGCTGCTCCTGGTGGCGGGGCTGGGCGTGGCGTTTCTCACCATCGCGCTGGTGCTGGGTGCGCTCTCGGCGGCGAACGGCCGGCTGATCGGCAAGACCCGCCGCGCGGCGGCGGACGTGGCCGAGCAGGTGCGGCCCGACGCCCACGTGCTCCAGAACCTCGCCACGCTCGAGACGCTGCGCGACAAGGTGGCGGTCCTGGACTCGCTGCGCCGGCGCAAGCCGCTGTGGCGCTGGCTGGGCGGCTACGCGGGCGACGCGCTGCGGGATCCCGCGCTCCAGCTCTACGTGGAGAAGTCGCTGGAGGCCCTGGTGGCCCCATCGGTCCGCTCCATGGAGGTCAACCTCACCCGCATGACCGACACCGGCGAGGGGGACTTCATCCACTACTACTTCCTGTTCCGGGCCTGGCGCCTGCTCACCGAGCCCAGGCAGATCCGCCCGGAGGATGCGCCGCTGCTGGCGCGCGCGC
>JBBIHL010000232.1:2845-3108 GCA_037447075.1 Candidatus Eiseniibacteriota bacterium
ACTCCGCGGAACCTGGGACAGCTACCAGTTCTACCGGCTCATGATGGACGAGCTGCCGGCCCCGGGCTCGGTGAGCCTGGCCGGGCTGGTGGGGCAGCAGGGCTACCTGACGGGATCCGCCGAGGTGCCGGGGCCGTTCACGCGCGAGGGCTGGGAGAGGTTCGTCAAGCCCCAGGTGGATGGCTACCGCGTGCTCATGCAGCGGGACTGGGTCGTGGCCGACGCCTTCCAGGGCCGGCCACCGGAGCTCGCGGATTCCCTGC
>JBBIHL010000232.1:3152-5487 GCA_037447075.1 Candidatus Eiseniibacteriota bacterium
GGTTCCTCAACGGCGCGAACGTGCCCGAGGCCCGCGACCTGGTGGGCGCCGCCGACATGATCCGTGCCCAGGGCTCGGACGACTCGCCCGTGATCAAGCTGCTCCGGGCCGCGAGCGAGCAGACCGCACTGCCGGTGGATCCGAACTCCCCCATGGGGCGGGTGCTTTCGGACTGGGACCTGCTCCACGACTTCTTCGCCACTCCCGGCCAGGGGGGCGCCAGGCGCGTGAGCTCGTTCCTCACCCAGTGGCTCCAGAAGATCCGCGGGCAGCGCCCGGACGTGCTGGATGCCAGCAAGCCGCCCAGCGCGCACTACCTGGACCTGATGCGCGAGGTGCACAAGCAGGTCGCGGGAGCGGCGACGCCGGGTGCGCCGGCGAGCGACATCAAGGGCCTGATGACCGCCGGCACCGACGAGAGCAACCCCATCAAGGCCCTGCTCGCCTGGGTTGACGGGCTGCTCGCGAGCTACCCGGCCGCCCCCGCCAACGACGCGGTGGCCCGGGTGCTGACGCTGCCCATCACGGGCGCCCGGCAGGCCGCGCGGGGCGGCATCAAGCCGGAGCTCAACACCAAGTGGCAGCTGCTGGTCTATCAGCCCTTCCAGCGGACGCTCGCGGGCAAGTACCCCTTCGCCGAGAGCGCCGAGGGCGCGACCATCTTCAGCTTCCAGGAGTTCTTTCGACCTGGCGGCACCTTCTGGGCGTTCTACGATGCCGAGCTCAAGGACTTCGTGCTGGAGGACGGCACGCCGCGCAATCCCGACAACCCCGTGCCTTTCTCGCCCGACTTCATCGCGCACCTGCGCAAGGCCTACGAGATCCGCGAGGCCTTCTTCCCGGGCGGGTCCTCGGCGCCCAGCCTCAAGTTCTCGGTCCGCGGCCTTCCACCGCGGGCGGAGGGGATGACGCCGCGCATGGTCTCCTTCGACGTGGGCGGTCGCTACGCCTCCTACCTGATGGGCGTGCAGCAGTGGATGGATCTGGAATGGCCGGGCAGCGACCCCAACGCGGGCGCCGCGGTGCGCGCGCAGGCGGCGGGCGGGGCCCAGCCCGAGGGCATCGGCAGCGCCGACATCTGGGGGCTGTTCCGGGTGCTGGACCGCGCCCAGTTCAGCCAGATCGAGAGCGCCACGCCCCAGCTGGCGTGGACGCTCCAGGCGCCGGGCGGGAGGATCACGGTGATCTACGAGGTCCAGCCGGCCTCCTCCCACCATCCGTTCCGGCCCGGCTTCATGCGCTTCAGCCCCCCGGCCGCCCTCTAGCCCGGGTTATTCATGAGCCCGCGGCCTGCAAGCGCGATCTGCAGGGCATCCGCGGCGTCGTTGGGCCGGCCGCTTCCTCGACGTGTCTCCAGACACGCCTGCGTCGCAGCCGGCCCAACTCCTTGCGGCTGCCCTGCGTCTCGCGCTTTCGGCTCGCGGTTCATGAATAACCCGGGCTAGAGCCGCTCCGCGGCCCCGGCCCGGGCGAAATCGCCGTTGCGCCGGAACGTGGCGGGGACGTATCCTGCGGCCCTGGCCGAACGGGGCCAACCCCCGGGGCAGTTTGGACTTGTGGACGCCTCCCTTGTGGCATCTTCCCCGGGGAGCGCTGTGACGGGTTGCCCCTCGCCGGGCAAGGTGCTACGCGCCGGCAGGTTGGTGGTCCCGGCCGGGATCTTCCCCGCGGCGGCGGTAGCTGCCGCCACTCGCCGCCCCGAGCGATCCAGTCGAGGGCTTCGCCACAGTGGACCGTCCAAACCCGAAAGGCGCGTAGCGTCGTGACCACCGCGCAGCTGCTCGAGCTCGGGACCCGACCGATCCAGCCGGACGCGCCCGCCGGCCGTCCGGGGCGCGACGAGCCCGAGTTCGAGACCCTCCAGTCCGAGGTCCGCAAGCTCGAGCTTCCCGAGCAACCCCCGGTCAACTGGGACAGCGCGGTGAACGCGGCCACCGCGCTACTCGGACAGAAATCGAAGGACCTGCTGGTGGCGGCCTACCTCTGCGTCGGCCTCTACGAAAAGCAGGGGCCGGCCGGGCTCGCGGCGGGGCTCACCGTGGTGCGCGACCTGGTGGGGAGCTTCTGGGATTCGCTCTATCCCGAGGTGAAGCGGCTGCGCGGGCGCGTGGCCGCGATGGAATGGCTCGCGGAACGGGGCACGCAGGTGGTGCGCCGCCGGCCCCCCCGCCCGGGCGACGGCGATGCGGTCAAGCAGTGCCTGGAGCGCGTGGCCGAGCTGGACGAGAAGCTGGGGCCGCTGCTCGAGTCTCCGCCGCTGCTGGGCGATCTGCAGCGCGCGCTCCAGGAGGCCGCCGAGCAGGCGCGGCCGGCCGCGGCGCCGGCCGCCGCACCC
>JBBIHL010000233.1:0-5441 GCA_037447075.1 Candidatus Eiseniibacteriota bacterium
ATCGCTCCTGCGACGCGGGGTCGCGCGTCCCTTTCGTGACCGCGTCCGCTCCGGCGACCGCAGCCTGCCTGGAGGGCGCGCACGCGACCGGCGTCCCGGGCGCCCCAGGCGCGGCGGCCCGCGCGAATCCTGCAGGGAATGGGGGCGTCCGTCCGCCGTGAGGCACCGGATGGGGTGGGGCTGGCCCCATTATGTTCACACCCCGGTTCCGATGTCCAGCGCCCCTATTCCGCGGCGGGGCCCGGCCGCCACTCCACCTCGGCCACGCCGGCGCGCCGGTTCGCCACCCGCGCCATGACGAAGAGCAGGTCGGAGAGCCGGTTGAGGTACTTGACCAGCGGCCCCTCGAGCGGCTCGTGGGCCGAGAGCGCGATGGTGCGCCGCTCGGCGCGCCGGCACACGGTGCGCGCCACGTGGAGCTGCGCGGCCAGCGCCGTGCCGGCCGGCAGGATGAAGTTCTTGAGGGGCTTGAGCTCCGCGTCGAAGCGGTCCATCCACTGCTCGAAGCGGGTGACGTCGCCTTCGGCCACGCGCGGCATCCGGCTCAAGAGCCGCGCGTCCACGGTGGCGAGCTCGGCTCCCAGGGTGAAGAGCTGGGCCTGGATCAGCGCCAGCTCCTGCTCGAACCAGCCGTGGGCGTCCAGGGCCCGGGCTGCCCCCAGCGCGGCGTTCAGCTCGTCCGCGCTGCCGTAGGCCTCCACGCGGGCCGAGGCCTTGCTCACGCGGCCGGCCCCCAGCAGGCCCGTCGAGCCGTCGTCGCCGGCGCGCGTGTAGATCTTCATGGCGGGGAGTCTAGCGGCAGGCGGAGGGGCCAACAAGCGCGCGCGGGTCGGAGGGCGCGCCAGCCCGCTGCGCCGCGCGCCGCCTTGTGACTTCGGCCGGGCCCGAGACTCCTTCCAGGTGGAGGCTTGTGCGCCCCGCTTGCCGCGCGGGGGACTCCCCCGGCGTTCCAGGGCCGGCCCGCGCGGCGGGGTGGGGCCGGGGCTAAACGCGCCGGCTCCTCGCGCGACCGAGAAGCCACGAGGGCAGGGTGGGTCGGTTGAACCCCACGCTGCCCGGGAATAGCATTGCGCTCGCCGCGACGAGGCCGTTCCCCTGCCTGCCTCCTTGTCGCCCGGATCGAGCAACCGCACCGGCGCCTCCGGGCGCCGGTCCGAGACCAGGACACCCAAGGCGCTCAAGAGGAGGCCCCCATGAGCCGTCGCTTCAGCTTGCCCATCGCGCTGTGCGCCGCCCTGCTCGCCCCGGCGGCCCGTGCGGCTGTCATTGACGTCAACGGCAACATCGCGGCCAACGCCACCTGGACCACGGGGAACATCTACAGGATCAACGCCTCGATCGCGGTGAACCCGGGCGTGGTGCTCACGGTCGAGGCGGGCACCATCGTCAAGTTCCAGCTCTACACCGAGATGAGCGTGCAGGGGCGCATCCGCTGCGACGGCACCTCGGGCTCCAACGTGTTCATCACCTCGATCCGCGACGACGCCGCCGGCGGCGACACCAACGGGGACGGCGCGGCGACCTCCCCCGCCCCGGGCGACTGGTACGGGATCACCTTCCCGGACGCGAGCCCCGACCAGAGCCTGCTCAACTACTGCGACATCCGCTACGCCGGCCAGGGCGGGCGGGGGGCCGTCCTGTTCCAGAGCGCCACCGACAGCGTGGTGGCCTGCGTGTTCCGCAGCAACGTCTGGGGCCTGGACTGCACGGGCACCTCGGCGCCCACCGTGGCCAACTGCACCTTCGAGAACACGGCCAACACCGGCGTGCTGTTCGAGGTCACCGCCAGTCCCACGCTCACCAACGTCACCTATTCGGGCAGCAACAACGGGCTGCTCGCCTACGGGCTGCGCGGCGGCAGCGTTCCGGCCCCGGCCAACGTGACGGTCCCGCAGCGCCCGGCCACGGTGGGCGTGACCGCCTACTCGAACCTCACCTACGTGCTGCTCGGCGTCATCACGGTGGACCCCGGCGCCGCGTTGAGCTTCGCCGGGGGAGTCGTGGTCAAGCCCTTGAACTCGAGTGTCGGCATCGCCGTCAACGGCACCCTCAACCTGAACGGCACGGTCGCCGACACCGTCACCTTCACCTCCCTCCACGACGACAACTTCGGCCAGCCCAAGGACACCAACAACAACGGGTCCATCACCGCGCCCGCGCCCGACAACTGGGTGCGGCTGCTCTACAACCCGGGGTCGAGCGGCGCGATCGCCTACAGCCGCTTGCGGTTCGGGACCAACTACCCCTACTACGGCATGGTCGAGATGACCAACGCGAGCATCCCGATCTCGAACAGCATCCTGTCCAACGCGACCCACGGGATCACCCTGCACGGCACCTCGGCGCCGGCCATCAGCAACGTGGCGATCAACGGCTGCACCTCCACGCCCATCATGATGTCGCTGGCTGCCAACCCGACGCTCACCAACCTCAGCTTCCTGGGGAACGCCATCACCGCGCTGGGGATTGAGGCGGAGGCCATCACCGCCAACCGCACGCTGGGGCAGCGCAACGTGGCGGGGTTCACCAACATCACCTACTACCTGATGAACGGCACCCTCACCGTGAACCAGGGTGCCACCCTCACGATCAGCCCGGGGGTGGTCATCAAGAACCAGCTCTTCAGCGGCGGCATCACGGTGAACGGCGCGCTGGTGGCGGACGGGACGGCCCAGAGCCCCATCGTCTTCACCGCGGAGCGGGACGACGCCTACGGGAACCCGCCGGACACGAACGGAGATGCGGGCGCCACCCAGCCGGCGCCCGGCACCTGGTATTCCCTGCGCTTCATGCCGACCAGCGACGACGCCACCTGCAGGCTGAACTACTGTCGTGTCAGCTATAGCTCGCAGTACGTGGGCGCCGGCGGCGAGCCCAACGTGTGGATCACCGGCGCCAACCCGGCGGTCACCAACTGCACCATCACGAATGGGGCCTACGGCGTGCGCGTGGACGGCGCCCCGCCGCTGACCCCGAACGTGAGCAGCTGCGAGATCCGCGACTGCCAGTACGCGCCCCTCCTCATGTCGGCGATGGCCGACCCCACGCTGAACAGCGACACCTTCTCCGGCAACGGCTACAACGCCATCGCGCTGCTCTCCGAGGCGCTCACCTCGAATGCCACCCTCAAGTACCGCCCCGGGGTGGGCTCGCCGCCGTTCGCCTACCTGCCGACCGGGACCATCACCATCGCCAGCGGGGTGACGCTCGCCATCGAGCCGGGGGTGGTGATCAAGCCCAGCGGCGGCTTCACCCCGCTCGTCGTCGCCGGGGCGCTCAACGCGGTGGGCGGCACCGGCAGCCAGCGCATCGTCATCACCTCGCGCCGGGACGACTCCTACGCGGGCGACACCAACCCCATCGAGGGGCCGTCGAGCACGCCCGCGGCCGGGGACTGGCACGTGATCCGCTTCGACGACAGCAGCGTGGACGCCGCCTGCGTCATGCGCAACGTGCTGGTCCAGTTCGGCGGCTACTCGGCCGACGACGGCGCCATCGAGACCGTCAACGCCAGCCCCGTGCTGCGGCGCCTGGAGTTCTTCCAGAACGTCACCGCCCTCACCTTCAAGGGCACCTCGGCGCCCGCGGTGGACTCGGTGAGCGTGCTCAACTGCACGTCGCTCCCGATCACCGCGTCGCTGCGGTCCGATCCCACCTTCGACCACATGACGCTGGCCAACAACGTGTTCACGGTCTACGGCATCCTGGCCGAGACCATCTTCCAGGACGTCTTCACGGGGGTGCGCAACCTGCCCGGGCTCACGGGGCCCGGCATCACCAACGTCGCCTACGCCCCCACGGGGAACATCGTGATCGGGACCGGCGCCAAGTGGACCATCGCCCCGGGCGTGGTCGTCAAGCTGGGGCGGCTCTTCTACGATCCCATCGGCGCCTACATCCAGATTGACGGGGCGCTGGTGGCCGACGGCAAGCCGGACAGCCTCATCGTCTTCACCTCCAGCGCGGACGACGCCTTCGGCGGGGACATCAAGGGCGACGGCGCGGCCACGGTGCCGGGCCCGGGGAACTGGTACGGCATCTACTTCACGGCCGGGAGCAACGACGCGGCCACGGTCATGGACAACTGCCGCATCCGCTACGCGGGCTACGCCCAGGCGGCGCTGCGCTTCGTGAACTCGGGCCCGACCGTCACGAATACCGTGATCACCTCGGCCGGCGGCTACGCCACCTCCACCGAGGGCAACGCCAACCCCACCTTCACCGGGTGTGCCTTCGACTCCAGCACCACGGCGCCGGTCTACATGTCGCTCACCAGCAACCCCACCTTCAACAACGTGCAGTTCCTGGGCAACGCCTACACCGGGCTGGGGGTGATCCCGGAGACCATCGCCCAGGACCTGCTGTGGCCCATCCGCGCGGTGGGCGGCCGCAACAACATGCCCTACCTGCTGTTCAACGGCACGCTCACCACCGGGCTCGCCACCACCATCACCCTGCAGCCGGGACTCATCGTGAAGATGCTGGGCAGCGCGATCGACATCCAGCGCGCCTTCATCGCCGAGGGCCGGACCCTGCCGGAGAGCCTGGTCGTCTTCACCTCGGCCCACGACGACTTCTACGGCGGCGACACCGACAACAACGGCGGCGCGGTGGGTCCGAACCCCGGCGACTGGGCCTGGATCGTCGTGGAGGGGACGGCCATCGACCCCGACGTGCGCTTCCGCAACTGCGTGTTCCGCTACGGCAGCCAGTCCTCCACCCTGGGCGTGGTGCGCGCGATCAACTCGTCGCCCAGCGTGGACACCTGCCAGTTCGCCTTCAACAACGTGGGCGTCTCCGCCGAGGGCGCGAGCAACCCGCGCATCAACGGGTGCAGCATCTTCGGCAACGTCTACTACGGGGTCAACAACGCCGGCGGGTTCTTCTGCCTGAACGCGGAGGGCAACTGGTGGGGCGCCGCGAGCGGGCCCAACGACAACTCCGGCGCCGCCGACCTCTGCGGCCTGGCGGCCAACGCCGGCACCGGCGACCGGGTGAGCGACAACGTGGACTACGCGCCCTACGCCACCGGCGGGCTGGTCACGCCGCTGCTCGGCGACGTGAGCCTGAACGGGCAGGTGCGCGCCTACGACGCGGCCCTGGTGCTGCAGGGGGTGGTCTCGATCATCACCTTGAGCGACCTGCAGAAGCTGGCGGCCGACGTGAGCGGCGAGCAGGGGGTGACGGCCTTCGACGGCTCGCTCATCCTGATGTACGTGGCCGGGATCATCCGCAGCTTCCCGGCCGCCGGCAACGCCCCCCAGCTGGGCACCGAGGAGGACCTGCTCGCGGCGCGCCGGGTCCTCGAGGGCGCCCGCGGCGACTTCCGCGTCTCGCTGGGCGAGCCCCGGCGCGAGGCCGGGGAGTGGGTGGTGCCGGTGCTCGCCGAGGGCGAGGGGCCGGTCTACGCCCTGGAGCTGCGGCTCGCGGGCGCGGAGGGG
>JBBIHL010000234.1:0-5405 GCA_037447075.1 Candidatus Eiseniibacteriota bacterium
GTCCCTTCGACTGGGAGTCCATCAACGGGCCATCCGGGAGCCACGTTTCCGTCGCCATCTATGTGCTGCAGGAATATGTCCGTGTTGCTGGGCAGCCCCGGACGATTCACATACCACGAAAAGAACGCTCCCCCTCGGCCGTCGGTACAGCCCACCAACCCATATTGGGAGTCGGGGGCCAGGCAGATCGCGGCTCCCGAAGCGGGCCATCCCGCAGCGATCGCACCCTCGGCCGTGATCCGCAGCGCATACAGGTCGAAGTTCGTAAGGCTGCGCCCGTCTTCCCAGCCCGCGATCACCCCGCCCTCCCCATCCGGCACCAGGACCGCGACGTACTGCGGACCCGGCTCCGTGGCGACCGGCAGACCATTCAACGGCCAGCCCGGCGCGACCGTCCCGTCGGCGAGGATGTGCTGCAGGTAGACGTCCACGCCACTGACGGAATAGTTCCGCAAGTCCGGCCACGCAATGTACGCGCCACCGGCGCCGTCGGTACAGAGTTGCGGAGAGTACTGGTCGTTCGGGGCGGTGCACACGGGTGCCCCATCGGGCATCCACTGGGCACCGGCACCTCCGACCAGAAGAGCCTGAGCGCCGACACCGAGCGCGATGAGCCACCGACGTGACAGGCGAGTCGCGAGCATTGCGGGGATTTGCCTTCTTAGGGGGCTCGATTCGCCGCAAACAGGTCCGTACTACAATCCATGATACCGACTTCCGACTGGCCACCGCAATCGCCTCGATCGTCCAAGCCTATGCCGATTCCAGCCACCATGATACATATTCTCTGTTGACGCCTCGTCCGAAGGTGTGCGACTCTTAGTTGGAATTGAAGCGGCTCCCACCTCTGTGGTGGGATGGCGTTGTTCGACGACGTCATCCCCACCGGAGAAAGGAGCCGTGCGATGGGCAGTGTGCTGCGTCGGGTGCGGAAGCGCAAGCAGTGTCTGGGCGAGGTTGAGGTGGTCGCTCGCGCGGAGTACGCCGGGCTGGACATCGATGCCAAGGTTGAGCTGATCCGAGGGCTGATTCCGCTGGGACTGATGCACGTTCACGAGCTGCTCGACGACGAAGTGGTGGCGCTCGCCGGCCCCCGGCACGCGCGGAACGACGGCAGCGTGGCGATGCGCCATGGCACGAACCCTGGAACCGTGCGACTGGCCGGGCAGCGGATTGCGGTGCGCGTGCCGCGGGTGCGAGGCGAGCAGGGCGAGATCGCGCTGCGGAGCTACCAGGCGCTGCACGGAGCGGGTGAGGTGAACGACCCGCTGCTGCGGCGGGTGCTGTATGGGATCTCGTGCCGCAACTACGCGGCGGCGGCCGAGGCAATTCCGGGCGCGCTGGGGTTGTCGAGTTCGTCGGTGTCGCGGTCGTTCATCGAGGCGAGCACCGAAAAGCTGAAAGAACTCGAGGGTCGGGACCTGTCGCAGGAGACCTACGTGACGCTGTTCCTGGACGGGAAGAGCTTCGCCGACGCGACGCTGGTGATCGCGATGGGCGTGACGGCCCGCGGCGACAAGCGCTTCCTGGGGTTCGTGGAGACCGACACCGAGAACGAGAAGGTGCTGACGCCGTTCCTGCGTTCCCTGATCGAACGCGGGCTGGACGTCTCGCAGGGACTCCTGGTGGTGATCGACGGCGGGAAGGGGCTGCGTGCCGCGGTCAGCCAGGTGCTGAAGAAGCGGGCGGTGGTGCAGCGCTGCCTCTGGCATAAGCGCGAGAACGTAGTCAGCTACTTGCCCAAGGGCGAGCAGGCGCAATGGCGCCGGCGGCTGCAGCGGGCCTACGACCGGCCGACGTACCGCGAGGCGAAGGGCGCGCTCACCGCGCTCTACCGCGAGCTCGAGCACCGCAACCAGTCGGCGGCGGCAAGCCTGGCGGAGGGCATGGAGGAGACGCTCACGCTCCACCGTCTCGGCGTCTACCAACTGCTGGGTCGCTCGTTCAAGACCACCAACGGCCTGGAGTCGGTCAACGCCCTGGTCGAGGAGCGCTGCGCCAAGGTCGACGTCTGGAAGACGTCGCGCCAGCGGCATCGCTGGCTGGCGACCGCCTTGCTCGACGTCGAGCCACGGCTGCGGCGCGTGAAAGGACACCAGCACCTCCCGAAGCTCCAGGACGCGCTGCGGCGAGCGCTGAGTATCAAGACCGATGCTGTTCATGAGAAGCAGGCCGCGTGATCCACACGATCGAGCCGCCGACATTTCAACTAAGAATGGGCTTGACTCCCTCGTCCCATCGGGTCTATGGCGATTCCGGGTCACGGACCCATCGGGCCACGGCACGAGCGCGCCGAGTTCGCCTGGGCCCGAGGTCGCCGCTCCCCAACCCAGGAGGCCGTCCATGCACGCGCCCCGCCGTTCCTCGCTCGCGGCAGCACTCGCATCCCGCGAGTCCCTTCTCCCGATCACGGTGGTCATCGCCGCGGTCATCCTGGCTGCGCCGATCACCCTGGCGCAGCCCACGTCCCACTACCCCGGCAAGTGGACGCAGAGCGCCTACGACTGGGGCAACCCGGCCGTCCACATGGCGCTGCTGCGCGGGGACGGCACCTACCACAGCGAGGTCATCTGGTGGTATTCGAACGGCCCTGGGCAATACCTCTATGGCCAGCTCTGGGGCTGGAAGCCGGGGGCGGATCTGTGCGCGACGCTGCCCGTGGCGCCCAACTTCGCCCTGATCTCGGACCAGATCCCGAACCCCTCGGGCGCGGTGTTCTGCGGATGCGAGACGCATCTCGACGGCCGGCTCTTCGTCGGCGGGGGCACGGACAACGGGGGGGAGATCGGCATCACCAACGCCCGTCTGTTCGATGCGACGGTGCCGCCGCCCTGGACCCCGCCGACGACACCCTGGGTGAACCGAGCCTCGATGACAGCGCGCCGCTGGTATCCGACCTGCACCACGCTGCCCAGCGGGAAGATCCTGATCGCCTCGGGCAGCCAGTACAACCACCTGTGGCTGTGGGGCGGGGCGGACCACACCGACGGCACCGGGCTGCATCGGGAGCTGAACCGCTACGGCCTGATCCCCGGCGGGCAATGGGACACGGCGGTCATCCCGCCCGCGCCGCCGACCGGGCCGACAGCGCGTGAAGGCGCTTCGCTCGTCCATCACCAAGCCGCGAGCTACCAGATCGTCTTCGGGGGGCGCGACGGGCCGACCAGCTACAGGAACGACGTCTATTCGCTGCAGCGCCAGGACGACCCGTTTTCTCCCGACTACGCCTATGCATGGCACGACATCTCGCCGACGACCGGGCCGCCACCGCCCCGCAGCCAGCACAGCGCGGTGGTGCTGGAGGGCAACGGCGACGGAATGATCGTCTTCGGCGGGCGGAATGTGAGTTCCGTCCACGCCGATGTGTGGCGGCTGCGCAATGTGAATGGCCAGTGGCAGTGGGAGCAGCTCTTCCCAACCGAGTCCGAGCCCGGAACCGCACCCGGCGCGCGCTACCTTCACGCCGCGATCTACGACGACCAGTCGCGCGACCGCATGCTGGTGCTGGGCGGCGCCTCCACGCTCGGCGGCCCGGCGAGCGATGCCGACGTGTGGCAGCTGAAGTTCGACCCGGCGAACCCGCTCTCGACTGCACCCGTTTGGACCAAGCTCACCCTGCTGCCAAACAGCCCCGCCCCCAACCCGCGCCAGGGACACACGCTGGTGTTCCAGAACGAGCTCTCGACCGAGCGACCCGGCAAGACAGGGAAATGGAACCGCGCCATCCTCTTCGGCGGGAAAGACCAGAACGGCGTGCTGCGCGATTCGCTGTGGGTGCTGTGGATCTCGGCGGACGCGGCGGGTCAGATCGAATGGGAACGCGTGAACGCCGACCCCGATCCGATCTACGGCACGCCCGCCGCGCGCTGGCAGCACGGGGCGATCTGGGATTACAGCTCGCAGCGCTTCGTGGTGGCAGGCGGCGACGCCGGTGGGGCCACCAGCGACAACACCGTATGGGCGATCAACGTTCCGGCGGACGGATCGCACGTCACGTGGAAGCACCTGGCCACGACCCCGACCGGGTTCAAGGGCCAAACCGCCCTCTACCACGCCGCCCCCATCTACGCCCGCATGCCCGAGGTGTTCACCGACGGCGGCGGCGGCGGCTCCTGGACGGGCCTGAGCGGCGCCATCCGGCTGCAGGAGTGGTATCCCTTCATGTTCGTTGAGCCGGTGGCGGGCAAGGTGTTCAACGCCGGCCCCAGCGACGCGAGCTACCTGCTCGACGTCAACGCGGCCACACCCACCTGGTCGCAGTGGCCGGCGAGCAGCACCAGCGGCTTCAAGGGCGGCTCGGCCGTGATGTATCGCCCGGGCAAGGTGATGAAGTGCGGCTCGCGCGACACCGACCCCTGGCCCAGCCCCGCGGTGGGCACGACCAAGACCATCGATCTCACCGCACCGGCACAGAGCCAGGTCTGGACCGCCGCGGCCAACTCGATGATCGGGCGGGTGAACCACAACCTGGTGCTGCTGCCCACCGGAGAGGTGCTGGTGGTGGGTGGGACCGGCACGGTCAAGAACGATCTGAACGAAAACCCCATCAAGCAGCCGCAGATCTGGGATCCGACCTGGAACAACGGGCAGGGCGCCTGGTACGGAGAGAGCGGCGCGCATCCGCTGGCGCAGGACACCTTCATCCGCGGCTACCATTCGACCGCCCTGCTCCTGCCCGATGGGCGCATCCTGTGCGCGGGCGGTTTCGGCGGCCTGAGTCCGCAGGCAGAGAGCGACTCCAAGCAGGCCAACATGTATTGCCCGCCCTACCTGTTCCAGTCGGGCGGCGCGCCGGCCGTCCGGCCTGCGGTAAGCGACTTCCCGACCACCTTGAAGTATGGGCAGACGTTCACGATCTGCAGCTCGAGCGCCGCCACCGTCACCAAGGTATGCCTGATCCGCCCGGCCGCGGTAACCCACGCCTTCGACGAGGACCAGCGCTACGTGCCGCTCGCCTTCCAGGCTTACACGATCCCGGACCGCGTGGTGGCCACGGCTCCGCCAAACGCCAACTACGCGCCCCCTGGCGACTACCTGCTGTTCGTGGTCAAGTACAACCCGGCCGACAACGATCCGCCCACCGGGGTCCCGTCGATCGGTCAGTGGGTGCGGCTGCAGAGCGGTACTACCTACGACCCGTGCGATGTGGTGCCGCCAGCTGCCATCACCAGCCTGGGCGGCGGAACCGAGACGCCGTACGACTTTGTCGACCTGTGCTGGATCGCTCCGGCCGACGACGGCTCGGCCAATGCCACCGGCCCTGCTTCGACCTACGACCTGCGCTACAGCACCTCGTCCATCAACGACCAGAACTGGGGCCAAGCCATCCCGGTTCCCACCTATGCCCAGCCCTCCGCCCCCGGAGTCTGGGAGGACTTCGTGGTGGGCGGGCTCACGCCCGGGAC
>JBBIHL010000235.1:0-5387 GCA_037447075.1 Candidatus Eiseniibacteriota bacterium
GCGCCCGCGGCCTGGACGTGGTCGGGGCGGTCCTCGACTTGAGCCGCGAGGCGTCGGCGCGAGGGTGCGCGGCGCGGCTCGCGCGCGCCGGCGTGCACGTGGACGTGCTGGTGAACAATGCCGCGATCTATCCGCCCGGCGGCGTGCTGGGCACCGCGCCGGCCGTCTTCCGCGAGACGCTCGCCACCAACCTGCTGGGCGCGCTGTGGTGCTGCCGGGCGTTCGTGCCGGCGATGCTCCGCGCCGGCTACGGCCGGGTGGTGAACGTGTCGAGCGGCTCCGGCTCCTTCGGCGAGGGGCTCGAGGGTCCGGCGGCCTACGTCCTGTCGAAGGCCGCGCTCGACGCGCTCACGGTGAAGCTCGCCGCCGAGGTGCGCGGGGACGTCAAGGTCAACGCGGTCTGTCCGGGCTGGGTGCGCACCCGCATGGGCGGGCGCGGCGCCACGCGCTCCGTCGAGAAGGGCGCCGAGACCGTCGTGTGGCTCGCCACGCTGCCGGCGGACGGGCCCAACGGCGGATTCTTCCGCGACCGCAAGCCGATTCCCTGGTGAGGGCGCGACGCCGCCCCCCGCCCGGGGGTGATGCCGCCTACCTCATCACCACCGCCTTCGCCGTCTCCACGCCGCGCGGCGTCGCCAGGCGGATGAGATAGATCCCCGCCGGCAGCGGCCGCCCCGAGTCGTCCGCGCCGTCCCACGCCACCTGCTGCGGCCCCGGAGCCAGCAGCGAGCCCCGCACCAGGGTGCGCACGCGCCGCCCCTGGAGGTCCGCCACCTCCAGCCGCACGGGCGCTGCGCTCTGGAGCGCGAACAGGATCTCGCCCCCGCGTTGCACCGGGTTCGGCCGCATGGTCAGGCGCAGCCGCCCGGGCGCTCCCGGCGTCACACCCACCGGAGCCGTGGCCTGGTGCAGCCCCAGCGTGATCAGGGTCTCCGGCTGCCCGTTGCCGTCCACGTCGGCCATGAAGCGCAGGTCGTGGAAGAACTCGGGATCGGGCTGCACGAGCTGCACCGTGACCTCGACGTCGGCGAAGCCGCCGGGAGGGGGCAGCAGGACCGAGCCCGTCACCGGCGTGCCGGGGGGCATGCCGTTGAGGCCCACGATGGTGTTGGGGATCTCGGGCGCCTCGGAGGGGGTCACGGTGAACTGGTAGGCGAGCGCGGCCTGCGGCCCGCCGGCGCCCCCGCCCGTGCCCGTGTTGGTGAGGCGCAGCTTCACCGTGCGCGGCTCGCCCTGGGGCATGAAGAAGGGATCGGCTCCCACGAGCCACCCCGGGCAGAGCAGGCGCTGGTCCACCACCGTGCCGTGGCACGTGAACGTGTTGCCGCGCTCCCGGTTGGTGACGGTCGCCGTGTAGCAGCCGGTCTCGAGCATGGCGTCCATGTCGGCGGGCCGGTCCACGCGCACCCGCACCCGGGCGCAGGCTCCGGCGGGCACGCTGACCGGCGTGGGGTCGAGCACCGTGAAGCCGGCAGGTCCGCCGATGGTGCAGCCGGCGGCGACGTCCACCGGGTCGCCGGCGAAGGCCAGGTCGTAGGTGTGGTCCTCGTCGCGCAGGTTGCAGATCACCAGCCCGATCTCCTGGCTCGCGTCGTCGGAGCAGAACGGCGTCACCGCCGGCACGTAGCAGCTCTCCAGCGGCCAGCAGAAGTTGAGGAAGGTGTCGCCGTTGCCCGGCGTCCCCTCGCCCATCTGCTTGTGGGAGGTGATGGTGACGGCGTCGTGCATGTCGTTCATCGTGGTGGCGGCGTGGTCGAAGTCCTCCCAGTCGAGCATGTAGTCGCGGCCGAAGCTCACCTCGACCGCGCTCGCCGCCGTGTAGACCGCGCTGTTGCGGTGGTCGGCGTCGGTGAGCGGGCCCACGAAGGCGCCCGAGTAGCACTGGTCCATGAGCACGAACAGCCGGCAAACCCGGCAGTTCTCCGTGTCCTGGGCCAGCTCGGTGGGGGAGTAGCGCTCCTCGAAGTCCGTCCAGCCGTTGCCGTTGAAGTCCCACAGCTCCAGGTCGCCGCCCACCGCGCCGTGGTCGGTGCCGTAGATGAAGAGCACGTCCTTCCTGCGATCCAGGCTGTTGCAGAGCCCGCTCACCCGGTCGCGGATGGCGGTCTCGTCGGCGGCGTCCTCGATGTCGCTGCCGGTGGCGTGGTCGCCGTCGCCGTCCAGGTTGTCGAGGTCGCGAGCCGAGCCGTCCTCGTAGAAGACGTGGATGTTCTCCCTGGCGTAGCCCAGCTCGCGCAGGATGCGGTACATGCTGGTGATGTTGGTGGTGTAGCGGGGGAAGTTGAAGTCCTCGTTGACCCCGCCGGTGATGAGCACGGCGTGCAGGCAGGGCCCTTCCGGTCCCGGGACCACGCCCCCCACGCTCGGCGGCACCTCCAGCGTCGGGCACGGCACGGGGGTGAGCCCCGCGCAGCCGATGTCCACCTGCGGCCCCGAGCCCTGGCCCGCCCAGATCGTGCCCGGCATCTGCTTGCTGATCGGCCCCGAGTGCGCGCCGAGGTCGGCCCTCACCGCCACCCAGCGGCAGGGGTGGGCCCAGTTGGCCGTGGGGTCGTCGTCAATCACCACGAACCAGGTGAGCGGGTAGGGCATGGCCAGGTCGGGAACCTGGGGGTCGCGGTCGCGCGCCACGTGGGTCTGGTCCACCGGCATCTGCGTCATCCACAGGTTCACGTTGCCGTAGCTGCCACCCAGGATGTTGTCGCGCACGTACTCGGCCACCGCCTGCCGGTCGAAGGGGGTCCATCCCCCGTTGCTGCCCGAGGGCTCGAAGTCGGCGTTGCCGGCGGGGTTGCCATTGAGCTCCACCAGGACGTTGTCCACCTGGACGGCGCCCGAGGAGTTGTAGCCGCCGTCCTGGTCGGAGCCCGAGGTGCCGGTGAGCACGCGCAGGCGCAGCACCACCTGGTCGTTCAGGGGCCCGCCGTACTGGCCGGGGTTGACGGTCCAGGTCTGGTCGAAGGTGGCGGGGGTGATGAACTGGCCCGCCGGGTTCTTGTTCGAGCCGCTGATCTGCGCCCGCACGGCGAAGGTGGGGCCGGCCTGGTATTCCACCAGGAAGAAGTCGGCGCTCATCTGCAGGTCGTAGTTGAAGACGAAGCGCAACCGCACCTGGGTGGGCTGGGTGGGATTCGGGACGGTGGCGCGCCAGTAGAGACGGTCATCCCAGCCGTTGCCGTAGCCGGGTGCCGTGGCGTAGCCCGGGGTGCCCTGCGGGACGCCGGACCACATGGCGTGGTTGCCCGATGGGCCGCCCAGGTTGGCGGCGTTGAAGGTATCCACGTGCCAGTAGGGGCCTACGGCGCCGGCGGGGGTGGCGAGGCCGATGGCCAGGAGGAGGGTGGGGACGAGGGTTGCGCGGACCGACCGGAATGCTGTTGCCGGGGCTTCGACGCTGCGCGGGGGGAATGCGGCCATGGCGGGACCTCCTGTGGGGGAGGGCAGGTCGTTCGTCGAGGGGGCCGTGCCCGATGCTCCGAAGGTGCGGCCGGGGCCGGGTGGACGGCCTCGTGGGCCGCCCAAAGTCTCCTCCCTGCCCGACCGCCGGGTCAACGGTCTTGATGGGCCCATGCAGGCCATTGGATACCCGAGGGGGCCGGCCGGGGATCCGGCTACCGCCGGGATGGCCCGTGGAACCGCCGGCCCCCGGCGGCGTAGGACGGCGGTGGCGGGGTGGGTCGCTCCACATCGCGCGCGTCGCCAGCTTCCTGGTCCGCGCGGCCTTCAACGGCCTGCCGTTGAGCCGCGCGGTCGTAGCCGAGCCGGCGCCCCCGGTCCGCCCGTTGAGCGGCGGGTGGTTCGGGCTCGGTGCCGGCGCTGCGAACACCGCCAGCCTGGCCAGCGGCATGATGGGGCTGCGGCTGCACCCGGCGCCGGGGCCGGTCTATCCGTATCTGGACGCGCTGGTGGGGGTAGGCTGGGTGCGCGACGGCTTGCCTTCACGGCAGAACGCCGCGCCCGGCGGGCACGAGGTGCGCGACGACGCCAACGTCGCGCTCAGCTTCGGCCTGGGCGTGAAGCTGCTGCTGGTGGCGGGCGGGAGCCTGTTCGCCGACGCGCACTACGACTTCTACTTCGTCGAGGACGCGCCGTCGCCCATCGTGCCGGTGAAGCTCGGCTACGCGCTGCGGTGATCGCGCGCCAAGGCCTTGGCCCGGGTCGAGCCGCCGTCCCTATGCCGCGCTCGGGGCCGGCTCGAGCGGGATCGCGACCCAGCAGATGAGGTAGGCGAGCAGGCCCAGGCCCGCGCCCAGCACCAGGATCAGCCAGACGATGCGGATCAAGGTGGGGTCCACGTTGAAGTAGGTCCCCAGGCCGCCGCACACGCCGGCGATCTTCCGGTCGGTTCGCGAGCGGTAGACGCGCCTGGGCTGCGCCTGGCTCATGGCGGATCCTCCCTTCGGCGGGGCGGCAGCACGAAACGTGTCGCGGCCTACCTACCCTCTCCCGCCCGCAGCAGGTCGAAGATCTCCTGGTTGGTCTTGCAGCGGTTCATGAGCTCCAGGAGCTTGGTCATGGCCTCCTGCGGGTGGAGGCCGGCCAGGCCGCGGCGCAGCAGGTGCAGGCGCGGCACGATCTCCGCGGGGTAGAGCTTCTCCTCCTTGCGGGTGCCGCTCTTGGCCACGTCTATGGCCGGATAGATGCGCCGCTCGGCCAGCTCGCGCGACAGGAAGATCTCGCTGTTCCCGGTGCCCTTGAACTCCTCGAAGATCACCTGGTCCATGCGCGAGCCGGTGTCGATCAGCGCGGTGCCCACGATGGTGAGCGAGCCGCTGCCCTCGATCTTGCGCGCCGCCCCGAAGATCATGCGCGGGCCCTGCATGGTGGCGGCGTCCAGCCCGCCGGAGAGCGTGCGGCCGGTCCCCTCGGTGGCGGTGTTGTAGGCGCGCGCCAGCCGCGTGATGGAGTCGAGCAGCATCACCACGTCCTTGCCCTCGAGCACCTGGCTCGCCACCAGCTCGATGGCGCGCTCGGTGGTGGTGAGATGCTCCTGCACGCTCATGTCCGAGGAGGCGGCGATCACCTCGGCCGGCGTGTTGCGACGGAAGTCGGTGACCTCCTCCGGCCGCTCGTCCACCAGCAGCGCGTAGAGCTTGACCTCGGGATGGTTGTGGGCCACCGAGGCGGCGATGCACTGCAGGATGCGGGTCTTGCCCGCCTTGGGGGGCGAGACGATCAGGCAGCGCTGGCCGCGGCCCAGGGGGGCGATCAGGTCAATGCAGCGGCCGGTGATGCGGTCGCCGTAGGGCGGGTTCCCCTGGCCGGCCGGCAGCTCCAGGATGAGCCGCTCGGTGGGGTCCAGGGCGGGCCCCGCCTGTTGAAGGTCGCGCAGGATGTCCAGCCCTCGGGTGCGGCGCTGCTGCGGCTGCGGCATCCCGCCGTTCCGC
>JBBIHL010000236.1:0-5362 GCA_037447075.1 Candidatus Eiseniibacteriota bacterium
CCCCGCAATTCGCTGATGATCAAGCTGCACGCGCGCGGGTCCAGCTTCATGCAGTTCGTCGAGATGGGCAGCGGCATGCCCGGGGAATGGGGACTGAGCCTCGACGATCCGCTGGAGAGCCAGGATGCGAACACCTTCTGGTACGGCTACCACGCCGGATACGACACGGGCTCGAATCAGAACCTGGTGCCGACCACCGGGCTGGTCGAGCCCTACACATTGCGGAGGGTGGTCTACACGATCGAATGGGCGCGACGGAACTTCCCGGTAGACCGCGGGCAGGTCTACGCGATGGGCAACTCCATGGGTGGGATCGGCGTCGTGCTGCTGGCCTTCTCGCGGCCCGACCTGTTCGCCGCGGTCCACGCGGTCGTGCCCCTCTTCGACTTCTCGTTCCAGGACGACCCCGTGGCCGGGAGCTTCTTCAATCGCGGGGGCTCGCAGCGAGTATCGTGCGACCGGCTCTGGGGGCAGGTGGAGACCAACCTTCCCACCACGGAAGGGCCGAGGGTCTACGATCGGCTCAACGCCGGCGCCATGGCGGTGGCCAAGCAGGCCGTGTCCATTCCGCCCATCTTCGCCTACTGCGGCAGGAACGACTTCACGGTCGGCTGGGCGGAGAAGATCGGATTCTTCCGGGCCATGAACCTGGCCCGCCACGGCGGCTACTTCTTCTTCGACCAACGCGAGCACAACGGCGCGGGCGGCGCGTGGCTGGGCCAGCAGAACCCGCGCGACGTGTATCGCTTCCGCACCGACCGCAGCTTCCCGGGTCTCTCCAACTGCAGCGCCGACGGCGATCCGGGAACGGGCGATCCCGCGAGCGGGGACAGCGTCGGCACCATCAACGGCTTCGTGGAATGGGACCCGGCGCCGGTGGACAGCCCCCGGGTGTGGATCACCACGCTGCGCCTGCGCGACCTGCCGACCCTGTGGGGCGTGATTCCCGCCCCTGCCGCCCTCACCGTGGACGTCACGCCGCGGCGCCTCCAGAGCTTCGCGGTGCAGGCGGGCGGCAGCTACCTCTATTCCGTCCGTGCCCTGGACGGCAGCGTCCCCACCCTGATCGGCACGGTGACGGCCGACTCCCGCGGCCTGGTGACCGTGCGCCAGGTGCCCGTGACGCGCGCGGGGGCCGAGCTCAAGCTGGTGCGCTCCTATCGCAGGGTCTTCGGGGTGGACCAGGCGCCGGCAGGGCCGGGCATCGCGCTGGCCGTCTCGTCCAACCCCATCGCCGGGACGGGGGTGGTGAGCGTGGAGTGGCCGGAGCGCGGGGAGGCGCGGCTGGAGCTGCTGGGCGTGACGGGCCGCGTCGAACGGGAGCTGCTGCGCGGAGCCGCGTCGGGGACCATGCGACTGGAGCTCGACGCCAGCGGGCTGCCCGCCGGCGTCTACTTCGTCGCCGCGCGGCAGGGGGCGTTCCGCGCGAGCCGCCGCGTCGTGGTGATGAAGTAGCCGCGATACCGCTGCGTCCTACGCCACGAAAACGAAGTCCTGCAGCTCCGACAGGCCCTGGGCGCGCAGCGCCTCGCGCCAGCGCGCGCGGGCAGGGGCCGCGCCGAACACCAGGACGAGCGGCGGACCGGGCGTGGAGCCGGGTCCGGCCCGTGCCGTGCCCCCCCGGCCGAACAGCGCCTGGGGCGAACGGGCCTCCACGTAGACCACAGTCGCTCCTTGCGCCCGCAGGGAACTCCCCCAGCGGGCACCGCTCCTCCCGGTGCCGATGAGCGCCACCGGCCCGGGGCGGCGCGCCAGGAAGTCGCGGCCCAGGTAGTGCAGCCGCAGCGCCAGGAATCGCCCCGGCGAGAAGGCGGGGTTCCGTCGGGTGGCGCTGGCCGGATGCTGACGCCAGGCGTAGAGGGTGCGTTCCAGCTTCGCGAACCGCGCGCCGCGGGCGAAGAGCCGCATCCACAGGTCCAGGTCCTCGGGCCAGCCGCGCTCGCGCCACCCCCCGGCGCGCTCCAGCACCTCCCTCCGCATCATCGCCGTGGCGTGCGCAAGCGGGCTCTCCACCCATCGTTCGTGCGCCATCTCCTCGTGGCGCAGCAGCGTGTTGTGCCAGCGGGCGTAGCGCCTCATGCCGGCGCCCACCTCGGCGGCGGGGAAGAGCCGCATGCGGCAGCCGAGAACGTCGGTGCCGACAGAGCCGACCAGATGTTCGACCTGAAGGCGCAGGCGGTCGCGGTGGGAGAGGTCATCCGCGTCGTGGCGAGCGATGAACCGCCCGCGCGCGTGGGCCAGCGCGCGGTTCAGGGCGCGGGGCACCCCCCGGGGCGAGGTGTGGAGGACGCGCAGGCGGGGCTCATCCGCCGCGGCCCGTTCCAGCGCCTCGCCCGAGCCGTCGGTCGAGCCATCGTCCACGGCCACCACCTCGAAGTCGGCGAGGCTCTGGCGCCAGAGGGAGTCCAGCGAGGAGCGCAGGTAGGGGAGGGCGTCGCGGACCGGGAGCAGGACGGAGACGAGGGGCGCGGAGCGCCGCATCCGCCCAGTATGGACGCCCCTCCCGGCTCGCGCTACCTTAGCAGCCGTGTCCGACTTCGAATCGCGCCATCCCGCGGCCGAGGATCTGCTGGGCAAGCGCATCAGCCAGCTGGGGCTGCGCCTGGAGGGCTCCCCCGTCGAGCGCTACGTGCAGCAGCTCTACCGCGAGCTGGAGCGCAAGGGGCTCAAGCGCTTCCGCCCCATCTGCTACCTCACCGACGAGTGGGGCTGCCCGTCGGGCCAGCCGGTGATCGGGATCCCCTTCTACCTCGCCGACCCGCAGCTCGCCCGCCTGGAGCGCGAGATGGACCACCTGGAGGACGAGCGTGAGATCATGATGTACCTGCGTCACGAGGCGGGCCACGCCTTCAACTACGCCTACCGTCTCTACGTGACGCCGCAGTGGCGCGCGCTGTTCGGTCCTTTCAACCGGCGCTACCGCGAGCACTACCGTCCGATTCCCTTCAGTCGGAAGTATGTGCGGCACATCGCCGGGTGGTATGCTCAAAAGCATCCGGACGAGGACTTCGCCGAGAGCTTCGCGGTGTGGCTCACGCCGCGCTCCAACTGGCGCAAGCGCTACCGCGGCTGGCCGGCGCAGCGCAAGCTGCGCTACGTGGACCAGGTGGCGCGGCAGGTGCGCGACCAGGAGCCGCCGGTGAGCACCGGCGACTTCGACATCACCGTCGAAGACATGAAGGTGACGCTCAAGGAGTTCTATCGGCGGCTCGAGCGGCAGAACCGCGCCGCCGTCAACGTCGCGCTGGAGGCCGACCTGGCCGACATGTTCATCGCCAAGGGGCGCCGCCGCAAGGGCATTCGTCCGGCCGGGGAGATCGTGGAGGAGCACCGCCAGGCGCTGATCGACCGGATCACCTACTGGACCGGGGTCAAGCGACCGGTGGTGCGCGCCCTGGTGGAGCGCATCGCGCGCAGCTGCCGCGACCTGGGACTGTTCGCGGAAGCGGGCCGCGAGCCGCAGTACCTGGTGGAGCTCACCGCCTACGGGACCACGTTGGCGATGAACTACCTGACGCGAGGCAAGTTCGTACTGCCGTGATCGGATGAAGGGGACGGAACCCACCCACCGGCGAGGACCGCCATGGCGAAGTTGAGAATCGGCGTACTCTACGACTACTGGTACGACGACGACGAGGAGCGCACCGCCGAGGGGCGGCCCAAGAAGAAGCCGCCCGACGAGGACGTCCAGGAGGTCTACGAGGCGCTCAAGAAGGCCGGTCACAACCCCGTCTATCTGCGCGTGGACGGCACGGTCGCCAGCCTCCGGGAGCTGGCCGAGAGCGAGACCGACCTGATCTTCAACCTCACCGAGTCGTACGCCGGCGACGACTCGGGCGACATGAACATCGCGGCCTACCTGGAGCTGCTGGGTCGCAAGTTCACCGGCTCGGGCGCCCACGGCCTCTACCTGGCGCAGGACAAGGCGCTGGCCAAGAAGATCTTCGCCTTCCACGGCATCCACTCGCCCTACTTCGCCACCGTCTACCGCGGGCGGCTGGAGCACTCCCACGACCTGCAGTTCCCGGTGATCGTCAAGCCCGTGCGCGAGGACGGCTCGATCGGCATCCACTTCAGCGCAGTGTGCCAGAGCATCAAGGAGCTGATGGAGCGCATCGACTACATCCACGCGGAGTTCGACACCTCGGCGCTGATCGAGGAGTACATCGAGGGCCGCGAGCTCTACGTGGGCATCCTGGGGAACGAGAAGCCGGAGGTGCTCCCGGTGGTGGAGATGGACCTCTCCAAGCTTCCCGAGGGCGTGCCCAAGATCGCCGGCACCGAGGTGAAGTGGGAGGAGGAGTCGGAGAGCTACAAGGTCACCAAGCCCTTCTTTCCCGACGACCTGGGGGAGGAAGTCGTGGAGAAGCTGGACAGCACCGCCATCGCCGCCTACCAGGCCCTGCAGCTGCGCGACTACGGCCGCGTGGACATCCGGCTGGCCCCCGACGGCCGCGTGCACGTGCTCGAGGTGAACCCCAACCCCTACCTGCTCTCCAAGGCGGAGTTCGCCATGGCGGCGAAGAAGTCGGGCCGCTCCTACGGGGACCTGGTGGGGGAGATCGTGGACCTGGCGATGGCGAGGTACGGGGCGGCGGAGTAGGGGAGGACGGGCCGGCGAACACTGGTCCCACATTCGTGGGAGTGAATGTGGGTGGTGAGCGTCGTGTATTGTAGGAGCTGAAAGTGGCGCCGACGCGGCGGAGCGGGTCCCTCGTGTCTCCGAGGTGACCCGCTCCGGCACGTCAGGTCGCCATTACCTGGATCCTCTCCACGCGCCGGTGGGGAGGCTGCAGGGCGCGGAGGGCCAACCGCAGTCGCTCCTCCAGCGAGGCCTCGGGGATGGCCTCGCACGCCGCTACCCCCCGGCGCACCTCGTCGGCACGGAAGCCCAGCTGCCGTAGCCAGGGCGCGACATCCCGCTCCTCCACCTGCCTTGCCGCCGCGGCCCGCGCCTTCGCCTCGCGGCGCTTGTGGTCCATGAACGCCGTCCCGAAGGTGCGCTCGGCGGCATACTGGTTATGGGCTCGGCACCGAAGACGGACGCAGGGCACCGTGGCCTGGCCCCCGCGCGCCACCGGGACGGCATGGTCGAATTCCAGCCGGGCGCGGGCCGGGCAGCGCTGCCCGCTGTCGCCGACGAAGGTGCAGCGGCCGCCGTCGCGCTGCCAGACGGTGCGCTTGACCTCCGCCGGGATGTGCCGTGGGTCGGAGGATGTGCGCAGCGGCCGCGGGTGAGGCCGAGTGGTGGCGGCGAACTTGCCCCGCTCCAGCTGGGGGATGAGCGCGTCGAGGGCGCGGTCGAGCACCGCGGCCACGTCGCCCGAGGGGATGGCGTGCCCCAGCAGGGCCTGGGCGTAGC
>JBBIHL010000237.1:0-5344 GCA_037447075.1 Candidatus Eiseniibacteriota bacterium
CACGGTGGCGATGCGCAGGTAGGTGCCCGACTGCGGGTGGGCGCGCTCGCCCGGCCCCAGCTCCTGGCCGTGGACGGCGCCGCCGTGCGCCGGCGGCTGCGGATGCTCGCTCATGGGTCGTCTCCCTACTGGATCAGGTAGACCAGGGTGAAGATGGCGATCCAGACCACGTCCACGAAGTGCCAATAGAGCCCCGCGATCTCCACGCTCAAGCTGTCCTTGCTCGAGAGCCTGCCGCGCGCGGCCAGCGCGAACAGCGACCAGAGCCAGATGACCCCCACCGTGACGTGCGTGCCGTGGAAGCCCGTGAGGACGTAGAACGTGGACCCGAACAGGTTGCTCTGCAGGGCCAGGTGCTCGTGCAGGAAGAAGTGGGAGAACTCGTAGACCTGGCCGCCGACGAACACCATGCCCAGGAGGGCGGTCGCGGCGAGCCAGAGCTTGGTGCCCTTGAGATCGTCGCGCTGGATGGCCGCGAGCGCCAGCACCATGGTGAGGCTGCTCATCAGCAGGTCGAAGGTGCTCACCGAGGTGAACGGGATGTTCAGCACCTCGTGGGGGTATGGGCCGTTGAGGCTCTTCCCCTTGTAGACCAGGTAGGTGCCGATGAGCGAGCCGAAGAACATGCACTCGGAGCCCAGGAAGGTCCAGAACACCATCTTGCGGCTGTTGAGCCCGGTGCTGGTGTGATGCTCTTCGGCGTGCGCGACGGCGGTGGCCACGGTGCTCCCCACTAGTGGCTCGGCGGCTCGAGCGCCCAGCTGTAGACGCCCACGAACAGGATGGCGACCCCGGCCACGGTCACCCAGATGTTGAAGAACAGCCCCGCCAGCGCCAGCGTCACCCCCAGGGCGGCCACCGGCGGCCAGTAGGAGGGGGACGGCATGTGGACGCCGGCCGCCTCGCCCTGCAGGGCCGGCTTGCCCGCGCGCTTGCTCTCCCACAGGTCGTCGCGGTGGACGACCTGGGGGATGCGGGCGAAGTTGTAGGGCGGCGGCGGCGAGGGGATGCTCCATTCCAGGGTGCGCGCGTCCCAGGGGTCGTGGCCCGCGACCTTGCCGCCGCGCACGCTCGTCAGGATGTTCACGATCAGGAACAGCACCGAGGCCGCGAGCAGCAACGCGCCGACGGTGCTCGCCACGTTGTAGCCCTCGAAGCCCATGCCGGGCGAGTAGGTGTAGACGCGGCGCGGCATGCCCAGCAGGCCCACGAAGTGCATGGGGAAGAAGGTCAGGTTGAAGGCGATCAGGTTGAACCAGAAGTGGAGCTTCCCCAGCGTCTCGTTGAGCAGGCGGCCGGTCACCTTGGGGAACCAGTAGTAGATGCCGGCGAAGATCCCCATGATGGTGCCGCCGTAAAGCACGTAGTGGATGTGCGCCACCACGAAGTAGGTGTCGGTCTGCTGCAGGTCGGTGGGTGGCGAGGCGTGCATGATGCCGGAGAGCCCGCCCATGATGAACATGGCGATGAACCCGATCGCGAACAGCATGGCGCTGGTGAAGCGGATCGAGCCGCCCCACAGGGTGCCGATCCAGTTGAAGATCTTCACCCCCGTGGGGATGGCGATGAGCATGGTGGCCACGGCGAAGAACGAGTCGGCCACCGGCCCCAGGCCCACCGCGAACATGTGGTGGCTCCACACGCCGAAGCCCAGCACGCCGATGAAGATCCCCGAGTAGACCACGAACGGGTAGCCGAACAGCGGCTTGCGCGAGAAGCTCGGGAGCACCTCGGAGACGATGCCCATGGCCGGCAGGATGAGGATGTAGACCTCCGGGTGGCCGAACACCCAGAACAGGTGCTGCCACAGCAGCACGTCCCCGCCCGCCGCCACGTTGTAGAAGTGGGTGCCCACCAGCCGGTCGAACATCAGGAACACCAGCGCCACGGTGATGACCGGGAAGGCCAGCACGATGAGGAACGAGGTGACCAGCGTCATCCAGCAGAACACCGGCATCCGCATGAACCCCATGCCGGGGGCCCGCATGTTGATGATGGTCACGATGAAGTTGAAGCCCGCCGCCAGCGAGGCGATGCCGAGGATCTGCAGGCTGATGGCCCAGAAGTCGATCCCGTGTCCGGGATTGAACTGCTTGGCCGTCAGGTTGGCGTAGCCGAACCACCCCGCGTCGGGCGCCCCCCCGAAGACGAAGCTGAGGTTGAGGAAGATGCCCCCCAGCAGGAAGACCCAGTAGCTGAAGGCGTTGAGCCGCGGGAAGGCTACGTCGCGCGCGCCCAGCTGCAGGGGCACGACGAAGTTGAAGAACGAGGCCGAGAGCGGCATCAGCGCCAGGAACACCATGGTGGTGGCGTGCATGGTGAAGAGCTGGTTGAAGGCCTCGGCCCCCACCAGCGTGTTCTCGGGGCGCATCAGCTGCAGCCGGATGATGACCGCCTCGAGGCCGCCCGCCAGGAAGAAGATGAAGGCGGTGACGAAGTAGAGGATGCCGATGCGCTTGTGATCCACCGTGGTGACCCAGCTCCACAGCCCGCTCTCGCCGTGGGCGCGGGCGGCGTGCAGCTCGGCGGTGGCGGTGGCCATGATCGTTCCTCCCTCCCGGCCTACTTGAGGCCCCGCAGGTAGGCGGTGAGCGCGTCCAGCTGCTGCGGGGTGAGGCCCTGGAAGGGCATCAGGCTGCCCGGCTTGTGGGCCGGCGGGTTCTCCAGCCAGCGCCTCAGGTTCTCGTCGGTGAGGGGCATCATCCCGCCCGCCAGGGTGAGCCGGCTGCCCACGTGGTTGAGGTTGGGTCCCACCACGCCCGCCGAGACCCCGGTGATCGTGTGGCAGGCGATGCACAGCCCCTGCGTGAAGGTCTGGCGCCCGAGCGCCGAGAGGCTGTCGGCGGGCGCGGCCGGCGGGGCCTGCTGGGCCTGGACCCACGCCTCGAACCC
Source organism: Candidatus Eiseniibacteriota bacterium (assembly GCA_037447075.1). Taxonomy (GTDB): domain Bacteria; phylum Eisenbacteria; class RBG-16-71-46; order RBG-16-71-46; family RBG-16-71-46; genus JBBIHL01. The sequence goes on from JBBIHL010000237.1 coordinate 2,893, forward strand.
CTCGGGAGTCTCCACCAGCGCCTGCATGCGCATGTTGGCGTGCGAGGCGCCGCACAGCTCCGCGCACTGCCCCCGGTAGAGCCCGGGCGTCACCGGCTTGAACCAGATGTAGGTCGTCCGCCCGGGCAGCACGTCGCGCTTGCCGCAGAGCTGCGGCAGCCAGAAGCTGTGGATGACGTCCTGGGACGTCATCTTGAGGTTCACGGTGCGTCCCGCCGGCAGGTGCAGGTCGCTCGCGGTGACGATCCCGTATTCGGGGTAGCGGAACTCCCACCACCACTGGTGGCCCACCACCTCGACCGTCAGGGCGTCCGGCGGGGCCGGCGCCTGGGTACGGAAGATGGTGTAGACGGTCGGCACGCCGATGAAGGCCAGGATGATCGCCGGCGCCAGGGTCCAGGCGACCTCCACGCCGGTGTGGCCGTGGTGCTGGTTCGGGACCTCCCGGCCGGGTCGGGCCCGGAAGCGGAGGACCGCGACCAGCAGCGCCAGCTCCACCACCACGAAGATGCCGACCTCCCAGCGCAGGATGGTCAGGAGCAGCTGGTGGAGCTGGTCGCTGTATTCCGTCTGCGGGTGCAGGGCCGACTGCGGGTACTGTTCCTTGCAGCCCGCGGCCACGAGGAGGGGCAGCGCGGAGAGCCCCGCCGCGAGAGCGCGACGAATCCACTGCGGACGGCGCAGGCTGGTCTGCTTCATGCGCGGAGAATGTGAGGGCTGTGGGTCGTTCGAGGGGAATCGGTAAAAACCGCGCGGCACACTACCATGCCGGGCAGGGTGAGTAAACAGCATCCGGCGGCTCGGCGGCCGACAGGCGCTCGCCCGCCGCGGCCGGGCGCGACGGGCTCACCGCTGCATCAGCGCGCGCGTCACCCAGATGAAGGAGGCCGCGAAGCCGGCCAGCGTGGCCACCGCCAGGCCCAGCGCCGCGAAGACGGCGGCGCGCCCCTCGCGGGGCCGCATGCGCACCAGCCACTCCGAGATGGCGAAGCCCCCCACGAAGCCGCCCAGGTGGGCGAGGTTGTTCACGCCGCTGATCACGAAGCCCATCACGAACAGCAGGATCGCGGTCTGCCACAGCTGGCGCACGATCACCTGGCCCCAGGTGCCGCCACGCTGGCGGCCGTAGACGATGGCGGCGGCGATCAGGCCGAAGATGCTGCCCGAGGCGCCCACCGTGGGCGCGTTGAGGATGAGGTTGGAGAGCAGGAAGCCCGCGAAGCCCGAGACGGTGAAGATGATGAAGGCGCGGGCGCTGCCGTAGTACTCCTCGATCTGCGGGAGGAGCTGCCGGACCCACATCAGGTTGAAGAAGATGTGGAGCAGCCCGCCGTGGAGGTAGATGGCCGTGAGCAGCGTCCAGTAGAGGCCGGCCGCCCAGGCCACGCCGCCGGTCATGCCGGTCTGGTAGAGCGCGCGCCCGCTGGGGGAGAGGAGCGAGAGGATTCCCGAGGGCCGCAGGATCGCGCCCACGTCGAGCAGCAGGCCGATCACGTAGAGCGCGACGCAGGCCTGGATGACGAGCCCGGTGGCGCTCAATCCGCGACCGAGGGCGCGCTGCAGCACGGGCGTCAGACCCCACATGCCGGGACGCCAGGCGCCGCAGAAGGGGCAACGCTCCTCGCCCACGCCAATGAGCTTCCCGCATTGCGGGCAGATCATCGAGCCGGTGCGCGCGGGCAGGGGGACCTCCGGGATCAGTCGCCTGCCGCTTCGAGCAGGGCCGCGACCTCGCGGGAGAGCTTGGGCAGGCTCGTCTCCAGCACGCCCCGGACGACGTCATCGGCGATCGAAGCGTCGCCGTGGATGAGCCGGTTGCGGAACGCGACGATACGTCCGATGTCGGTGATCTTCGAAGCAAGGCCCGGATCGAATCGCAGCGCGCGGCTTGGCGCCTCGCCGACGATCTCGAACTGCCGCTCGACCGCCGAGCGGAGCAAGGGGTCGTTCGTGTAGTCCACGAGGCTCTTCCCCGCCGTGAAGCGCGCCAGCAGGTCGCAGGCCCCTGCAATGTCGTAGAGGTACTTCCTGACCTCAGGCAGCGTCATAGAGGACCACTTGAGACTCCTCCACCGCGCTCCTGGAATAGGGGTTGCGGATCGGCCCGGGTTCGACGAGATCCGCTGGAAGGCCGAACAGCCTCTCGAGGTCTTCGGCGAGGCCGAAGTAGTGGTCGGCGTGTTGGGCCGGGGTCATGGGCTGAAACTCCGCGAGGAAATCGAGATCCCTCGCGGTTCCCCCGAACCCCCCTCGGACCGCGGACCCGAAGAGCGAGAGCTTCCCCACCTTGTGGCGGATGCAGAGTCTCCTCACGGCGGCGAGCTCGTCGGGTGGGATGGGAATCACTGCCATGGCCGGGAATGTAGCCCGTTGTCCGTCCGCCCGCCACAGCCGTTGAGCGCGGCACCAAGCTGGCGTAGTCTCCCGGCTCTCACCCGTCGTCCACTCCATC
>JBBIHL010000238.1:0-5335 GCA_037447075.1 Candidatus Eiseniibacteriota bacterium
CCCGAGGCGAGGGACGCCGCATGGGCGCCGGAGGAGCTCCGCGTGGCGGGTGGCGCGCCCGGGACGGCGCGATGTCCGGTGGGACGGCCGGGTCCGGTCCCGAGCGCGGCGCCTGGGCGCCCTTGACGCGCGAGCCGGTCGAGGACCTCTACGTGCTGCGCGACGGGAAGCCGGTGCGGATCACCGTGCGCACGGGGCTCAGCGACGGGTCCTTCACCGAGGTCCGCTCGGACGAGCTGCGCGAGGGGGACGCGATCGTGGTGGGCGTCGAGCAGCCGCGCCAGCGGGCCAACGTGCAGCTGCCGCCCGGCATGGGCGGGGGTGGAGGCCCCATGGGCGGGGTGAGGCGGCGCTAGCCGTGGCCCTGTCGCCGGTGAGCCTGATGCGCCTGGGCCTCGACGCCCTGGCGCGGAACCGCATGCGCTCCGCGCTCACCGTCCTGGGCATCGTGATCGGCGTGGCCGCCGTGATCGCCACCCTCGCCATCGGGCAGGGCGCGCGCGAGGCGGTCCAGGCCCAGATCCGCTCGCTCGGCGCCAACACGCTCACGGTCTTCCCGGGCACGCTCACCTCGGGCGGCGCGCGCGGCGGCATGGGCACCATCACCACCATGACGGCGGAGGACGCCGACGCCATCCGGCGCGAGTGCCCGGCGATCGAGGCCGCGGCCCCCGGGGTGCGCACGCTGGGACAGATCGTCTACGGCAACCAGAACTGGAGCACCCAGGTCCAGGGCACCACCGCGGACTTCACCGCCATCCGGCAGTGGCCGGTGGAGGACGGCGTCTTCATCACGGACTCCGACGTGCGGGGCGCGGCCAAGGTGTGCGTGCTCGGCCAGAACGTGGCCCGGGCACTGTTCGGCGACGCCGACCCGGTGGGCGCCACGGTGCGCATCAAGGAGCTCCCCTTCCGCGTGGTCGGCGTGCTCAGCTTCAAGGGCGGGTCGGGCTGGGGCGGCGACCAGGACGACATCGCCCTGGTGCCGCTCACCACCGCGCAGCGCAAGCTGATGGGCATCACCCACGTCAACTGGATCGTGTGCTCCGCCCGCAGCGAGGCCCTGGTGGAGGAGGCCGCGGACCAGATCACCGCCCTGCTGCGACAGCGTCACCGCATCCGCCCCGGAGGGGACGACGACTTCCTGATCCGCACCCAGCTCGAGGCCGCCAACACCGCGGCGGAGACCTCGCGGGTCATGACGCTGCTGCTCGCCAGCATCGCGGCCGTGTCGCTGCTGGTGGGAGGCATCGGCATCATGAACATCATGCTGGTCTCGGTGACCGAGCGCACCCGCGAGATCGGCATCCGCCGCGCCATCGGCGCGCGCCAGCGCGACATCCTGCTGCAGTTCCTGGCCGAGTCCGCCTTCCTCAGCGTGGCGGGCGGCGGGCTGGGCGTGCTGCTGGGCATCACGGCGGCGGCCCTGGTCTCCTCGATCGCCCGCTGGCCCACCCTGGTCTCGCCCGGCGCGGTCGTCCTCGCCTTTGGCTTCGCCGCGATGGTGGGGCTGTCCTTCGGCTACTACCCCGCCCGGCGGGCGGCCACCCTCGACCCGATCGAGTCGCTGCGCTACGAGTAGGCCCGCGCCAGCCAGGCCGCGGGGACCCCGAGCCAGTGGCCGGCCACGATCGCCGCGTTGACCCCCAGCTGCCGCCAAGGCCCCCGCGCCGTGAAGCGGCGCGCGCTGGTGCAGGCGATCCCCGGCGCGCGGGCCAGCCTTCCCCGACCGCGCAGCGCGCGCGCCAGCTCCACGTCCTCGAGCAGCGGGACGTCCGGAAACCCGCCCACCGCCTCGAAATCGCGCCGGCGGCAGAAGAAGCCCTGGTCCCCGTAGTAGGCGGCGCGCCACCGCAGCGCCGAGAGTCGCGAGAGCAGCGCGAGCGCCGGATGCGCGTGGTCGAACGCCAGCCGCCAGGCGCCGCCCGCCACGCCCGGGTTGGCGAGCAGGTGTTCCGCCTCGCGGAGCGCTCCCGGCGGGAGCACCGTGTCGGCGTGGAGGAAGACCAGAGCGTCGCCACGCGCGGCGCGCGCGCCCTGGTTGAGCTGCGCGGCTCGCCCCACGGCGCGCGCCGGCTCGGCGCGCAGCGGGTAGGGCACGCTCGGAGGCCAGGCGCAGTCCCCGGCCCAGCACACCACCACCTCGAAGTCGCCCTCCTGGCCGGCCAGGGAGACCAGGGTCGCCGCGAGCCGCGCGCCCTCGTCGAGGGCGGGGATGACGATCGAGGTCATGGCCGCGGACCGTTGAGCGACCAGTCGTAGGGGAGGAAGCGGATCCGCGCCCCTTCCGGCACCCGCGCGGCCCGCTCCGGCGGCAGATGACGGCGCAGGAAGGCGGGCAGCGAGCCGGACGCGGCCTCGAAGTCGCCCCGGAACCAGCGGAAGATGCGGGAGACGCGCAGGGCGCCGTCGGCGTCGGGCACGCGATTGCGAGTGGGGTCCAGGAGGAACGCGCGCGCGGCGGCGTCCAGTTGGGAGTCCAGCGAGTCCGCCCGGTAGGGGCGCGAGGCCAGCAACGGGCACGAGCGCGAGGCGCACACGATGGCGAAGTGGATGCGCGGCTCGCGGAAGCGCCCGCGCAGCACCTGGTGCTCGATCTGGTCCAGGCTGATCTCGCGGCCCGCCACGCGGAAACGCGAGCGGAAGAAGGCGCCGGTGGGGATCCCGGCGACCTTCCCGACGTCCTGCACGCTGCGGGGGATGCCGTGGTCGAGCACGGCCGCCAACGTGCCCGCGTTGTAGGCGTTGATCCAGAACGCCAGCTGCTCGGCGCGCGACTCGCCGGCCGTGTCGGCGCTCGCCAGATGCGCGAGGTAGCGGTCGAGCAGCGCGCGGTCGCGGGCGAGGCCGGGGTAGTCCACGACACCTCCCGCCACGTGGCGGGCCAGGAGCGTGTCGTAGGCGGCGGCCGCCGGCGCCGCCAGGAGGACGCTTGGCCTCGCGCCGGGGCCGGCCGCCGCGCCCCCCAGGTCCGGCGAGGCCCTCCGCGCTCGCGCGGCAGCCAGAGCCCCAGCCCTCCCACGTGGGACTGGCGCTCCAGCCACGCCCGGCACCTTGCCCAGGTCGGCTGCACGAAGCGCGGAGCGATGGCGGGGTCGGTCCAGACCGCCGGCCAGCCCGTGTGCCATGCCGCGAAGTCCGGCAGGTCGGTGAGGAGCAGCAGCGGCTCGCCGCCCGGGAACGCCAGGTCGAGGGCGTGGCGCTCCTGCGCCAGGGTGCGGCGCGCCCGTGCCGGGTGGCCGACCTCGGCGGGCAGGTCGGGCGCGAGCAGCAGCGCGGCGAGGAGCCAGGCCGCGGCGGTGCGGGACCGCTCCGGCAGGACTCGCGACGCCGCCTCGCAGCCGGTCGCCGTGGCCATCGCGACCAGGGGCAGGCCGAGCGCCAGGTAGCGCGAATCGTAGAGCGTGGCCGCCATGAGCACGGTCAGCGTCCCCAGCGCGGCCGCGGCGGCGTAGGCCAGGAGCGGCCGGCGCCGGATCAGGACCGCCAGGCCCAGCAGGAAGAGCGGCGCGCTCCAGGCCCCGGGCTGGAGCGCCGTGCGCTTGAGCGCGTGCGGCAGGAAGCTCGCCGCCTTGGCGGGCAGCGTTCCCAGCAGCTGCGGGGCGGCGGCGCGCCAGTGCTCGGGGGTGAGCGACGGGTCCAGCAGGGCGGAGAGGTTGTGGTAGGGGGGCCAGTAGGAGACGAGCAGGTAGGCGCTCAGGTTGAAGAACGGCATCCCGGTGGCGCGCGCGTTGTGGATCCACCACGGCAGCGCCACCGCCGCGAAGGCGAGGGTGAAGGACGCGACCCCCCGCCAGGGCACGAGGCCCTGGCGACGCCGCCACAGGGCCGCGACGCTCGCCAGGACCGGCAGGAGCAGCAGGGTCTCGGCGCGGGCCAGATAGCACAGACCCAGCCAGGCGCCCGCCCGTGCGGCCCGCATCCGGTCCCGCAGCAGCGCCTCCAGCGAGAGCGTGACCAGCAGCATGCCCAGCGCCAGGACCGCGTCGTGGTTGAGGGCCCGCCAGGCGAGCGGCGTCCAGCCGAGCAGGGCCGTGGCCAGCGTGCCGGCGGCCTCGCCCGTCAGCCGGCACGCCAGCCGGTGCAGCGGCAAGAGCGCGAGCATCAGGAACGCCGCGGCCATCCCGCCGGCCTGGAGCGGCGCGGATTCCGGGTACGCCGCCACCAGCGGCGTGAACAGGAGCGGCATGAGGGGGCCGTGGATGAGGAGCGGCGCGGTGGCGTCGGAGCCGCGCAGGCGGTCGAGCAGGGGGGGGAGGATCACCGAGGTGCGGAACCCGTCCCCGGCCAGCAGGTGGCGCGCGGCGACGCCGTATTCCCAGGCGTCGTCGCGCAGGGCGGGCACGGAGGCGCGCAGCCCGACCACGTCGCAGAGGATGCCGAGCGTGCCGATCGCGAAGGCGATGCGGAACGACCGCGAGCCGGAGCGCGGCCCGGGGGCCGACGGAGGCGGGCTGGACACGCTATGCGCACTGTGTCACAGCGCCGCCGCGAGGGTCAACGCGGCCGCCCGCGGGGGACGCACCGAGCCGCGCTCTCCGCCCGGAGCCCGCGTGCTATAGTGCCGCGCCTCCACCTCGGGGACCGCCCGGTGAACCTCGACTGGCGCCGCCTGCGCGCGGTGATTCTCGAAAGCGATGACTGGGGATTGTGCGCCTGGAGTGCCGACGAGGACGCCTTCCGCTCCCTGGCCGCCACGCCCGCGTTCCGCGCCCCCGCGGGCCGTCGCTACGGACGATCCACCCTGGAGCGCGCGGCGGACGTGGGCGACCTGTGCGCGGTGCTCGAGGAGTTCCGCGGACCCGACGGGCTGGCGCCGGTGTGGCAGGCCAACACCGTGATGGCGGCCCCCGACTACGAGCGGCTGCAGCGGAGCGGTCCGCAGGGGGACGACCTGCCCCTGGTCTTCTTCCCGGAGACCCCCTCGCGCTGGCGGCGTCCCGGCTTGTGGGACGAGGTGCGGGGCGCGATCGAGCGCGGCCTGTGGTGGCCGGAGCTGCACGGGCTGCTCCACATCCCCGTGGCGGCGTGGCTCCGGGCGCTGCGCCGCGGCGACGCGGACGCCGAGCTGGCGCTCCGCCACCAGTGCCCGGTGTGCGAGGCGACCGAGCGGGGCAGCGAGTACGGCCCGGGCGAGCCCTGGGCGCTCCGCGGGCGGCAGCTCGCCGCCGCCGCGCGGAGCTTCTCCGGCGCCTTCGAGCGCGCCCCCCGCTCCTTCTGTCCTCCGGATTACGGGTGGGACGCGGCCGTGGAGGCGGAGGCGGCGCGGCTGGGGCTCGAAGCGCTCCAGGGATGGGCGGAGCAGGCCGGGCTCGGGCCGCTGCGCCGCCGGTTG
>JBBIHL010000239.1:0-5320 GCA_037447075.1 Candidatus Eiseniibacteriota bacterium
GTCCAGGACGACCTCATGTCCATCTTCGACCTGGTGCGCAACGAGGCCCGGGTCTTCAAGCACGGCTCCGGCACCGGCACCAACGTGTCGCGGCTGCGCGGCAAGATGGAGAAGCTCTCGGGCGGCGGCACCTCGTCGGGGCTCATGAGCTTCCTGGAGGTGCTCGACAAGGGCGCGGGCGCCACCAAGTCGGGGGGCACCACGCGGCGCGCCGCCAAGATGGTGGTGCTCGACCTCGACCACCCCGAGGTGCTGGACTTCATCCGCTGGAAGGTGCGCGAGGAGAAGAAGGTGGCGGCCCTGGTGGCGGCCGGCTACTCGCCCGACTTCAACGGCGAGGCCTACCAGACCGTCTCGGGCCAGAACTCCAACAACTCGGTGCGCGTCAACGACGCCTTCATGAACGCGGTGGTGAGCGACGGCAACTGGTCCACCACGCTGCGCACCACCGGCCAGGCGTGGGAGACCTTCAAGGCGCGCGACCTGTGGCGCGAGATCGCCCAGGCCGCCTGGGCCTGCGCCGATCCCGGCGTGCAGTACGACGACACCATCCAGAAGTGGCACACCTGCAAGGCCACCGACCGCATCTACGCGACGAACCCTTGCGTGACGGGCGACACCCTGGTGGCCACCACCGAAGGCTGGCGGCGGATCGAGGAGCTGGTCGGCCGCCCCGTCCGGGTGATCGGAGCCGACGGGCAGCCGCACCCGGCGACGCGCGTGGTGCCCACGGGGCGCAAGCGCGTCTATCGGCTGCGGACGCGGGCTGGCTTCGAGGTGCGCATCACGGGCGACCACCGCGTGTGGACGGCCGAGCGCGGCGACGTGCCGGTGGCCGAGCTGCGCCCCGGCGAGCGCGTGGCGCTCGCGGGACCCGGCTTCGGCCGCCGCGCGATCGGGGAACCGCTGGCCCTGGCCATCGGCTTGGCGGTTGGCGATGGCTGCCTCACCCGCACCCGGCACGGCAGCCGCGCCCAGGAGATGGTGATCCTCACTATGGGTGAGGAGGAGGAGGAGGTCCTCGTCGGTGTCGCCGGTACGGTGAACGAGCGCAAGCGCACGCTGCGGGCCACGGGGATTCCAGGCCGCCCCGAGGACGTGCGGGTGACCACCGCCCCCCCTGGCGGCTCCGTTTCACGGCTTAGCTTTGCGTCCAAGCCCGTGGTGGACGAGTTCAAGGAGTTCGCGGTGCTCGGCGAGGGCAGCCACCGCAAGCGCTTCACGCCTGCCGTCTTCGAGCTGGACCGCGCCTCCACCGCGGCGCTGCTGCGCGGACTCTTCACCGCCGACGGGACCGTCGCCGACTACGGAGAGAAGAGCCAGTACGTCTCGCTCGACTCCACCTCCCTGGAGTTGCTGCGGCAGGTCCAGCTGCTCCTGCTGGGCTTCGGCATCAAGGCCAAGCTCTACGAGAATCGGCGTGGCGGGAACCTCGAGAACCTGCTGCCCGACGGCCGCGGCGGCCAGCGCGCGTATCCGGTGAAGGAGATGCATTCGCTGCGGGTTTCGCGTAACTCGCGCATCCTCTTCGAGCGCGAGGTGGGCTTCGATCCCGCAAGCCCCAAGGCCGCGCGGCTGCGCGCGCTGAACCACGGGACGTCGGCCTACCGGGACGAGCTCGCCGACGAGGTGGCCTCGATCGAGCCGCTCGGGGAGGAGGACGTCTTCGACCTCACCGAGCCGGTGACCAGCCACTTCGTGGCCAACGGCCTGCTGGTCCACAACTGCTCCGAATACGTCTTCCTCGACGACACCGCCTGCAACCTGGCCAGCATCAACCTGATGAAGTTCCTGGAGCCGGACGGCGGCTTCGACGTGGACGGCTACCGCCACGCCAACCGCATCTTCTTCCTGGCCCAGGAGATCCTGGTGGGCTTCGCCTCCTACCCCACCGAGAAGATCGCCCGGAACTCGCACGACTACCGGCCGCTGGGGCTGGGTTACGCCAACCTGGGCACGCTGCTCATGATGCAAGGGCTGCCCTACGACAGCGACGCCGCCCGCGCCTACGCGGCCTGCATCACGGCCCTGATGACCGGCGAGGCTTACGCCCTCTCGGCCGAGATGGCGGCCAGCAAGGGCCCCTTCGCTGGCTACGCCAGGAACCGCGAGAGCATGATGGGCGTGATGCGCCTGCACCGCGACTCGGCCTACGCCATTGACCAGCGCCACGCCCCGCCCGACCTGCGCGCGGCGGCCATCGAGTGCTGGGAGCGCGCGCTGGCGCTGGGCGCCCGCCACGGCTACCGCAACTCCCAGGCCACGGTGCTCGCCCCCACCGGCACCATCGGCCTGCTGATGGACTGCGACACCACCGGGGTGGAGCCCGACTTCGCGCTGGTCAAGTTCAAGAAGCTGGCGGGCGGCGGCTACTTCAAGATCGTGAACCAGGCGGTGCCGGCGGCGCTGGCGCGCCTGGGCTATGACCAGCCCGCCATCGAGGCCATCGTGCGCTTCGCCCTGGGGACCGGCTCGCTCGAGGGCGCGCCCCACGTGAATCGGGAATCGCTCAAGGCGCACGGACTCACCGATGCCGAGCTGGACCGCATCGAGGCCAAGCTGCCCTCGATGCTGGACATGCGCTACGCCTTCGCGCGCGCCGCGCTGGGCGAGGAGACCCTGGCCCGCCTGGGCGTGCCGGCCGAGGAGCGGGCCAGGCCCGACTTCTCGCTGCTGCGCTTCCTGGGCTACACCGACGCCCAGGTGGACGAGGCCAACGCCCACGTGTGCGGCCACCAGACGGTGGAGGGCGCCCCGGGGCTCAAGGCCGAGCACCTGGCCATCTTCGACTGCGCCAACCGCTGCGGTCCCACCGGCACCCGCTTCATCGAGCCCATGGGCCACGTCCGCATGATGGGGGCGGTGCAGCCCTTCGTCTCGGGCGCGATCAGCAAGACCGTCAACCTGCCGGCCGACGCCACGGTGGAGGACGTGGAGCGCATCTACTTCGAGTCGTGGAAGCAGGGCTTGAAGGCGGTGGCGCTCTACCGCGACGGCAGCAAGCTCTCGCAGCCGCTCTCCACCGCCCGGCGCGCGCCGGCCGTGGCCGAAGGCGCCGAGGCCCCGCGCCTGCACCGGCGCCGGCTGCCCAAGCGCCGCCGCGGCTTCACCCAGGAGGCCCGTGTCGCCGGGCACAAGCTGTTCCTGCGCACCGGCGAGTACGAGGACGGCACCCTGGGCGAGATCTTCATTGACATGCACAAGGAAGGCGCCGCCTTCCGCAGCATGATGAACTGCTTCGCCATCTCGGTCTCGATGGGCTTGCAGTACGGGGTGCCGCTCGAAGCCCTGGTGGACCAGTTCACCTTCACCCGCTTCGAGCCCCAGGGCCCGGTGGAGGGGCACGACAACATCAAGTTCTGCACCTCGGTCATCGACTACGTGTTCCGCGTCCTGGGCCTGGAGTACCTGGGGCGGAACGACCTGGCGCAGGTGAAGCCCGAGGAGGCGCTGGTCTCGCCCGCCGACCGCAAGGCCATGGACGCCGAGGCCAAGCAGGCGCTCCTGAAGCCGGTGGGCCGCGAGCACCGCACCAACGGGCACGGGAACGGCCACGGCAACGGCCCGACCCAGGGCGCGGCGGGGCCGCTCGTCTCGCGCATGTCGCCGGGGGCGGGCGTGGGGGCTGTGGCGAGCGGGCCGGACGCCCAGCTCGCCAAGTTCCCGGGCGACGCGCCCATGTGCGACGTGTGCGGCCACATCACCATGCGCAACGGCACCTGCTACAAGTGCTTGAACTGCGGCAACAGCATGGGGTGCTCGTAGGGGGCTAGCACCCGACGGGCACACGCGCCGGGGCGGGGCCAAGAAGGCCCCGCCCCGCTCGTTGTACGCGTGAGCGGGCGGCCGCGGCCCCGGCCGCCCGGGCGCAGCCACCCCTGTGATTCCTCGCGGCCTCGCCCGTCCCACAGGCAACACGCGTCTCGCGGCGGGGGCAACGTCGGTTCCCGGGTTGGCTGACCCGAAGCCGTCCAGCCGCAGCCCCCGCCGCGGGCCACCGCAGCGCATTCCCCGGCTCCACCGGAGCCCGGCGCGGAGGTCCTCAATGAAGCCGACAACCTGCATCCTGGCCTGCCTGACGGCCCTGGCCGGCCTCGTCCTGGCGTCCCCCCTGGGGGCCACCGATCGGGACGGTCCCAACGACTGCCAGAAGCTCAGCGAGGACTACGGCGACGCCCCGGAGTGCGTCCTCGCCTACCCGAGTGGGATCATCGGGCAGTTCCCCACCTGCACCAGCACCTGCGGGAACGGCGATCAGGAGGTGGACGGGATCTGTCCGCCGATCAGCACGCCGCCCCTGCACACCGGCTGGGTCAAGCACCAGCACCTGCCGCAGCTCGGCCAGCCGTTCTGGCTCGGCTGCTACTCGGGGGCGGGCGGAGCGCTCGGCATCGACACCGAGAGCGACGGCGACGTGAACATCCCGCCCGCCGGGACCAGCGCGTGCAACTCCACGGTGCCTTCCGACTGCGTCGCCACCGCCTTCGGTCTCTCGTGGAGCCAGGACGAGTGCCTGGGCGACGGCTCCGACGCCGGGCTCGCCGGGGCGGTGGTGCTGCAGACCTGCCGCTGGACGACCTTGAAGTACAGCGTCGCCAACTGCGGCCCGCAGCGGCAGGTGTTCCTCAACATCCTGATCGACTTCAACGCGGACGGGGACTGGAACGACAACTTCCTGTGCCCGGTGGACTCCTGCACCTACGAGTGGGTGGTGAAGAACGCATCGGTGATCCTGGCCCCGGGGTGTAACTCGCTGGAGTCGCCGCTGTTCAAGCTCGGCCCCTTCGCCGGACCCAGCTGGATGCGGCTCGAGATCGCCGCCAACCCGGTGCCCGACGATTTCCCGTGGAACGGGTCGGCCGGAGTGCCGCCCAATCAGATCCTGCAGGGCGGCGAGACCGAGGACTACCCCACCGAGATCGCCACCGCCCCGGTCGGCGTGGGGCCGGACGAGCGGCGCGGCGCGTTCCTGGGGTTGCGGTCCGAGAACCCGGTGCGCTCCGGGGAGGCCCGCATCGCCTTCCGGCTGGAGAAGGCGGAGCCGGCCACCGTCGAGATGTTCGACGTCGCCGGCCACCTGGTGAGGACGCTCGAGCGGCGCACCTTCGCGGGCGGGGTGGATCACGTCCTGGTGTGGGACGGAACCGACGATCGCGGCCAGCGGGCGAGCCGGGGGGTCTACTTCTACCGGGTGCGCACGCCCTCGTTCGCCGGGCAGAAGAAGCTGGTGCTGCTGCTGCCCTGAACCGGCGGGTCCGTGGCCCGGGCTAGCCCGGGTTATTCATGAACCGCGAGCCGAAAGCGCGAGACGCAGGGCAGC
>JBBIHL010000240.1:0-5313 GCA_037447075.1 Candidatus Eiseniibacteriota bacterium
CAGATGGTTGTGATCCGTTGCTTCGTAGTTCCTGAGGTCTGTCCATGCACTCAACGTGCCGGCGACATTGCGTGCGACGCCGACCGTGTAGTGGGTGGGGAGCGTCGCGTGCTCTCCGGCGTTGAAGAGGAGGTAGCGGCCTGGGTAGTTCGTGACGTCTGGGTCAGGCATGACGAAGGGGTCCCGGAACTGGATTACGCCTGGCACTTCATGCCCGATGGTATCTGCCCAGGATGGCGCGGCCCTTGCCGTGTACGCCTGGACCCTGGGCCGGTCCTTGAAGACGTTCGTGGTCCCGAGCATCTCGGTTGTCGTGTAGCCGATACTCTGGTTGTTCAGGGAGTCCACGCCCGTGTAGAACATGTAGGTCAGATTGCCCACCTGCTGGAGCGACGGCGCCCAGACCTTTTTCTTGTCCCATCCGATCCCGCTTGGCCGAAATGCCATTGAGTCCAGCGACCAGGGCTTCCCGAGCGAGTCGGTCCACGCGTGGGCGATGATGCTGTCGAGCCCTGCCTTGTTGCGGATGTAGTAGAGGAGGTGGAAGATCCCCTTCCACGGGTGCGCGGGGTCGGTAGGGTCGTAGACCGAGTTGTAGTGGAAGGCGAAGTCCTTGGGGTAGACAGAGGGATTGGGATCCCGGAATAGAATCGTGTCGGTGCCGGCCGACGTCACCGTGGCGGTGCTGATCGGGTCAGCAGCAAGTGGCGCCTGATCTGAACTCGCGATCGGCGTTCCTGCCTGGACGACGGCTTGCGGCAGCGCGACATACACGTCGGCGGTCGCGGTGATGCTCGTGTTGCTCTGCTGCTCGACCGTGAGCGGGACGCTCCAGAGGTTGTCCGGCGCCCCAACCTTGATCGCTTGGACCGAGGCGAGTTCGGCCCCGACGGCGGTGACCCGGAGCACTGCGGTTTCGTGGGTGCTGGAGGCCCGCAGGAGCACAGGTGCGTAGCTGCCTTCCATGCCTCCGTTGTAGGTGACTTCGTTCGACTCGATGACCCGGCTGGAGTCGTTCGGGTCGAGCGCGACCGCCTTGAGCTTGCCGCGACCGCCCGCCGGAAGATCTACGACTTGCTGGGCGAGCGTTGCCGCGTTACCCGCGTCGGAGCAGAAGTGCGCCGTGATCAGGTTGGCGGCACTGTCCGCAGCCGTGGTGGGACCTTGGATCCGGGACACCTGCGCTTCGTCGAGCAGGCAGGCCTCCACGGAGTCCATCGCTACGAACTGGATCGAGGAACTGTCGGCCACCCAGAGTAGACGCCACTCCGCAGGGAGCCGGCTTTCCGCGGGGTCTGCCTGGACGACGAGGGTACAGCGAGTCCCGGAGGCGAAGCTGAGTTCAGTTGACCCCGTGCTCCAACGGAGCTGGAGCGCGGACGAGGTCTGCGGAAGGAGCAGCATGGGGACCAGAAGCCATGGAATGCGGCGCATGATTGCACCCTCCTCTTGAGGCCTTTCTCGATGCGGGAAGGGAGGGGATGTGGGCGCCGCCGCCGGTGGTGGGTTCACGCCGCGCGCGGAGCGAAGCCAAGGGCCGCCCTGGCCGCCGCAGCTCGGTGCGCAAGCGCCCTGGGGCAGGAGCGACAAGGGCACCAAGATGCAGGCCGAGGGGCGGGATCATGAGCTTCGTCTCGCTCGCGGCCGCGCGACCAAGGGGTATGAGAGTGCCGCTTGGTCACGCCGGGACGCGCACGGCCTCGAGTCAACGCCCGCGCTCGCCCCCTGTCAAGGTCTCCTCAGGCAGGCCACATCGGCCCGGTCATGCGAAGGAAGGCCGGCGAGATCTCGGGCGTTCGCCCCAGATTCCCCGGCCTTCTCCACATGATGTGCTGCTGCGGCAGCTCGTCACGAGCGACTGCCGCCCCGTCCTTCGTGGCTGCTCGCGCTTCCCTAGCGCGTGCCCACGCCTCCGCTCGCGCCCGCGGGCTGGGCCAGGTTCTCGCTGCTCTGCGTGCTCGGCGGCTCGGCCCGGCCGCCCAGGTGCTTGGCCAGGAACGCCTCGCACGCCGTCCAGAACTTGATGCGGTTCTCCGGGCGCTGGAAGCCGTGGCCCTCGTCGGGGAACACGATGTACTCCACCGGCACCCCGCGCTTCTTGAGCGCCTCCACCATGACGTCGCTTTCCTTCTGGGTCACGCGCGGGTCGTTGGCCCCCTGGCCCACCAGGAGCGGAGCCTTGATCTGGTCCACCTTGGTGATGGGCGAGCGGGCCAGCAGGTCGGCCCGGTCCTTGTCGTCCTTGGGGTTGCCGCAGAAGGGATACCAGGTCTGGGAGAGGAACGGCCCCCAGTAGGGCGGGAAGCTCTCGATCAGCGTCACCAGGCTCGACGGCCCCACGATGTCAATGCCGCAGGCGAACACGTCGGGCGTGAACGAGAGCCCCACCAGCGTCGCGTAGCCGCCGTAGCTGCCCCCCATGATGCCCACGCGCTTCTTGTCGGCGATGCCCTGCTTGACGGACCAGTTCACCGCGTCGATCAGGTCGTCGTGCATCTTGCCGGCGAACTCGCGCTTGGCCGCGTTCTTGAACTTCTTGCCGAACCCCGTCGAGCCGCGGTAGTTCACCTGCAGCACGGCGTAACCCCGGTTGGCGAGCCACTGCGCGTTGGGATCGTAGCCCCAGTGGTCGCGCGCCCACGGCCCCCCGTGCACGTAGAGCACCGTGGGCAGGTTCTTGGCCGCGATGCCTACGGGCAGGGTGAGATAGCACGGCAGCTGGAGGCCGTCGCGCGACTTGATCTCGACCGGCTTGACCGGCGCCAGCGCGTACTTCTCCAGTTCCGGCCAGGCGCTGAACATGAAGCTGGCCTTCTGCGCCTTGCGATCCCAGGAGTAGTAGTGGACGGCCTTGGTGTCGTTGGTGAAGGCCACCAGCCAGATCTGGTCGGAGAGGTCGCGGTTCGACAGCGTGAAGTCCCCGGGCTCGACCTTGGCGAGCGCCGCGAAGTCGGCCTCCACCGACTTGTCGATCACCTGCCAGCGCCGCCGGTCCCGGTCGAAGGAGATCGCCTGCGGCTCGCGGGTGGTGGGGTGGAAGAGCACCTCGCCCGCGTCGGCGCGCGGGTCGGAGGCGATCGGCGTCAGCTTGCCCGTCGCCGCGTCCATCACGTAGAGGGCCTGCGTGTCGGTGCCCAGGTTGGTGGTGACATAGATGGTCTTTCCGTCCCTGGAGAACTGGTGCGGCTCGAACTCGTCGTCCACCCCCCAGCTCGCCAGCAGGCGCCACTCGCCGCTCTCGGTGTCGCGCACCTTGAACTCGGCGCCGCCCTCGGGCTTGAGGAAGATGGCGCCGCGCACCTTGAGGTCGGCGTCGGTGAGCCAGCCGCCCACGTTGCCCGGGTTCTCCGCGGCCAGGGTGAGCGCGCCCGTCTTGAGGTCCAGGTGCCAGGGCTCGAACAGCGACTTGCTGCGGCGGTTGAGCACCAGGATCGCCTCGTCCGGGCGCTCGGGCTCCTGGGCCACGGGGGCCGCCCGCACGCCGAAGAAGGGCGTCATGTCCCGTGTCTCGCCCGACTTCGGATTGCACAGGTAGACGTGGAAGTTCTCGTCGCCGTCGTTGTCCTGCAGGTAGTAGAGGTTCTCGTTGTCCCAGGACCAGCCGTACTGGCGGATGCCGCGCTTCCTGTCCTGGGAGATCTGCTTGTCGTCGTCCTGCCCGATGGTCTTCACCCACACCTGCAGAACGTCCTTGGCGTCGGCCTTGAGGTAGGCGAGCCGCTTGCCGTCGGGCGAGATGCGCGGCGACGCCTTCTCCGGGTTGCCGAACAGCAGGTCGCGGGGGATGAGCGGGGGCAGCTCGGCGCGGGCGGCGGCCAGCGGCGCGAGCTGCAGGGCGAGCAGGGCGAACAGCGCGAACGGGGGGAACCATCGTTTCACAGCGGGCCTCCTTCGAGGTGGAAGGCGACACAGCGGGAATGCAGTTCGGTGGGGTAGCGCGCGCAGTCTATGCCGGGTTCGGGGAAGTCTCAAGCGCCGCGTTGGGCGGGCGAGGCAGATACCGGGCGGCGAGCGCAGCCCGGCGGCCGGCCCGACGTCGGCTAGTAGTAGCGCTCCCCGCCGCCGGGCATGGCGGGCATGGGCGAGGTCTCGTAGAGGCGCGTGTGGCGGATGCGCAGCTTGTTGACCAGCCGCGGGCCCTCCGCCGTGTGGAGCGCGTAGAAGTCCTCGGCGCCGTTGAGGAAGTCGGAGGTGCGGTTGAAGGTGTCGGGCAGCTCCATCTGGATCAGCCCTTCCAGCTCCTCGCCGCTCGCCAGCCGGATGCGCACCCGCTCCTCGCGCGTCACCAGGTAGGAATGCGGGCCCACCCGATCGGGGTCCACGCCGGGGTCGGGGGCCACCCAGTCAATGTCGTGCCGCGAGACCAGCATCACGGCGCCGTCGTCGGCCCGCTCGAAGGGGAGCACGCGGTCGCGGGCGTTGAGGCGGTCCAGCAGGGTCTCGGGTCCGGAATGGAACGGGGCCGCGGGCGCGAGCGCGATGAACCCCGCCACGGGCTCCTCGCCCGCGGCGCACAGGCGCACCGCCACCCGCAGCTTCTCGACGAACTCGGCCAGAGCGGCCTCCCCTCGTGGAGGACTTCCCGGGAAGTATCGGCGGCGGGTGGCTCGTGATTGAGCACGAAATCCGAGCGCGGCTTTTGCCGTGCAGAACGCGCCGCCGTCCGCCGATGACAGAGAGGGCCGCCTGGCCTCGCCGCGGGGGCCTCCGCCACCGCACGGACCCGCAGCGCCCCGCCCCGCGGCCCATGCCACCCTGGGAGGGCCCCACCGTGCAACCCGATGCCTCGCAGCCGCCGCGCGCCGGGCGCGGCTCCCTGGCCGGCGACCTCGGGCCGGTCGGACTCGCCGATCTGGGCCAGCTGCTCGCCCTCAACCGCGCGACGGGCTGCCTCTCGGTGGAGAGCGAGGGCCGCAAGGGCCGCCTCTATTTCGTCGAGGGCAAGGTCATCCACGCGGTGGACGACGAGCAGCGCGAGGGCGAGAAGGCGGCGCAGCGCGTGTTCACGTGGCGCAGCGGCCGGTTCGACTTCCAGCCGGACCCGCCCAACCTGCCCGCCACCATCCACTCCAGCACCGAGAGCCTGCTGCTGGAATCGGCGCGCCTGATGGACCAGGCCGTCCAGTCGGTGAGCGGCGAGGCCACCACCACCGAGACCATGCGGCTGCGCGAGCGCCAGAATGCCATCGCGGCGCTGCGCGACGTGTTCGAGCGGGTCGCGCGCGAGGCCGCCGGGGCCGAGGGCGCCTCGTCGCGCGGCCCGCAGGCTCCCCCCCTGGCCGGACTGACGCAGCCCGGCGACCGCCTGGTGCT
>JBBIHL010000241.1:0-2842 GCA_037447075.1 Candidatus Eiseniibacteriota bacterium
CGCGGGCGACCGGCGGCGGGAGCAGGGCCGCCGCCAGCGCCGCCCACGCCAGGCGGAAGCCCCGCCGGCGAACGATTCGGATCACGCGTCGTCTCCCTTCACGGCCCGGCCCAGGACCTGGGCGGCCAATCTCGCGCGGCGGGCCGCGGCGTGTCAACGCCGGGCGGGCTTTCCGCTTGTGACGCGCCGGGAGCCTGATTACCGTTGCCGGCCGGAAACCGTTCCTTCACCCATCCTGCGCGCCCGGGGGACGTCGTGGCCGAGACCCTGATCGGCATCTTCCTCGAAGCCGTGGATTCAGGCCGCAAGCCCGTGATCTTCCTGCGCAAGCGCGCCGGGCGCTGGGAGGAGATCGGCGGCCAGCGCGCCCTGGCCGACGTGGCGAGCCTGGGGCTGGGGCTGCGCGAGCTGGGCATCCGCCGCGGGGACCGCGTGGCGCTGCTCTCGGAGAGCCGCTACGAGTGGGCGGTGAGCGATCTCGCCATCCTCGCCCTGGGGGCCGTCACCGTCCCGCTGTATCCCACCCTGACCGCCGCGCAGTGCCGCGCCCTGCTGATGAACTGCGAGGCGCAGGCGGCCATCGTCTCCAGCCCCGCGCAGCTCGACAAGCTGCGCGCGGCCGCAGAAGGGCTCGACCGCCTTCGCACGGTCCTCTTCATGGACCCGGCCCAGGCCGTGCCTCCCCGGGAGCGCAGCCTGGAATCGGTCATGGAGCGCGGCGCCGCGCTGGCCGCGGCCATGCCGCAGGACTTCCGGGCCTCGGCCGCGTCCGTAAGACCCGAGGACCTGGCCACCATCATCTACACCTCCGGCACCACCGGCGAGCCCAAGGGGGCCATGCTCACCCACCGCAACATCGCCTCCAACGTGCAGGCCTCGCTCCAGGTGTTGCGCTACGAGCCCACCGACCTCTTCCTCTCGTGGCTGCCGCTCTGCCACATCTTCGAGCGCATGGCGGGCCTCTACGCCACCCTGGCCCGGTGCGTGACCATCGCCTACGCCGAGAACTTCGAGGCGGTCCCGGCCAACGCGCTGGAGCTGCGGCCCACGGTGATGACCGGCGTGCCGCGCTTCTACGAGAAGTTCTACGCGCGCGTGATGGAGGCGGCCCGGGCGCACCCGCCGCCGATGAAGCGGCTGTTCGACTGGGCCCTGGCGTGCGGCGTGGGCGTGGCGCGCGCCCGCTTCGCCCGCCGGCGGCCCGCGCCGTGGCTCGCGCTCCAGCACCGGCTCGCCGACCGCCTGATCCTCTCCAGGATCCGCGCGCGCGTGGGGGGCCGGTTGCGCTTCTGCGTGTCGGGCAGCGCGCCCCTGGCGCCCCACGTCATGGAGTTCATGTTCGCGATCGGCATCCCGGTGGTGGAGGGCTACGGCCTCACCGAGACCTCGCCGGTCATCTGCGTAAACCCGCTCGGCCGGGAGCGCCCGGGCTCGGTGGGCCCGCCCATCCCGGGCGTCGAGGTCATGATCGGTTCCGACGGCGAGATCCTCACGCGCGGGCCGCACGTCATGAAGGGCTACTATCGCAACGAGGCGGCCACCGCCGAGGCCCTGCGCGACGGCTGGTTCCACACCGGGGACGTCGGCTTTCTGGACCCCGACGGCTACCTCCACATCACCGATCGACTCAAGGACCTCCTGATCCTGGCGGGCGGGAAGAAGGTGGCGCCCCAGCCCATCGAGGCGCGCCTGAAGCGGAGCCCGTGGATCGCCGAGGCCGTGCTGCTGGGCGACCGGCGTCCCTACGTGGTGGGCCTGCTGGTCCCCAACTTCGCGAACCTCGAGGCCGAGGCCCGGGCCAAGGGCTGGCGCCACGCCGAGCTCCGGGAGCTGCTCGAGCGGACCGAGGTGCGCGGACACTTCGAGGCCGAAGTCCAGCGGCTGAACGCCGAGCTGGCGCAGTTCCAGCAGATCAAGCGCTTCGCCCTGCTCGACCGCGAGCTGTCGCTGGAGCGCGGCGAGCTCACGCCCTCGCTCAAGGTCAAGCGCCGCGTGGTGGCGGAGAACCTGGCCGCGGAGATCGAGCGGCTCTACGCCGGGCATTCGGTGCCGGGCGAGCGCGAGGGCGTGGCGGGGCCCCGGCCCCTGATGTAGGCTGCGCCGCTCTCGGGAACCGAGAGGTCATCCAGGTCCAGTCCCCCAAGCCGGAGGATTCCCCATGCGCTGGACGCGTTCTTGCGCCCGGGGAGAAGCCGCGCGGGGCGTTCCTGACGCTTCCGGCACCGCCCGCGTGGGACGCGCCCCGGGGCGAGGCCCCGGCGACCGCCGAGTCCGCGGCGCCGCACGCCACGGCGGGGAGGCCGTAGCGCGCCCGGCTACGCCGCCCGCGCGCTGGGAGCGCCCAGGACCTCGCGGACCTTCTTCACCAGCCCGTCCAGGGTGAACGGCTTCTGCAGGAAGGCGGTGCCCGCCACCGAGACGCCGTGGCGCACGATGGCGTCCTCGGTGTAGCCGGAGATGTAGAGCAGCTTGAGGTCCGGCTGGATCTCGAGCAGGCGCTGGGCCAGCTCGCCGCCGTGCATGTGGGGCATGACCACGTCGGTCACCACCAGGTCCACGCGGCCCCGCTGCTGCTCGAACACGTTCAGCGCCTCCTGGCCGTCGGGCGCGGTGACCACGGTATAGCCGTTGATGGCCAGCACCTCGCGCGCCAGGTCGCGGACCGCCGGCTCGTCTTCCACCAGCAGGATCGTCTCCGTGCCTCTCCACGGCTCGAGCACCGGCGGACCTTGGGCCGTCGGCTCCTCGCCCCACTCCACGCGCGGCAGGTAGACGGTGAAGGTGCTGCCCAGGCCGACCTTGCTGTCGATCTGCACGTGCCCCCCGCTGCGCTGCACGATGC
>JBBIHL010000241.1:2852-5308 GCA_037447075.1 Candidatus Eiseniibacteriota bacterium
AGTTCCGAGTAGACGGCCACGTGGCCGCGGGCCTGCTGCACGATGCCGTAGACGATGGACAGTCCCAGGCCGGTGCCCTTGCCGGGGCCCTTGGTGGTGAAGAACGGCTCGAAGACGCGCGTGAGGGTGTCCTTGTCCATGCCGCATCCGCTGTCGCTCACCGACAGCACCACGTAGGGCCCCGCGCGGCGCTCGCCCTGCGGCGCGCCGGCAGCGCTCCCCGCCTCCTGCTGGCGCACCTCGATCAGGAGCCTTCCGCCCTCGGGCATGGCGTCGCGCGCGTTGACCGCCAGGTTGAGGATCACCTGCTCCATCTGGCCCGGGTCGGCCCGCACCCGCGCCGGCGCGTCGGCGAGCACGGTGCGGAAGTTGACGTCCTCCCCCAGCAGGCGGCGCAGCAGATCCTCCATCTCGCGGACGATGGCGTTCAGGTCCAACACCTGGGGAGCGAGCACTTCCTTGCGGCTGAAGGCCAGCAGCTGGCGCGTGAGCAGGCCGGCCCGCGCCCCGGACTTCTGGATCTCCAGCGCGTACTTGCGCATGGGCTCGTCCGGGTGCAGCCGCGAGGTGAGCAGCTCGCTGTAGCCCATGATGGCGGTGAGCAGGTTGTTGAAGTCGTGCGCCACGCCGCCCGCGAGCCGCCCGATGGCATCCATCTTCTGCGAGTGGCGGAGCTGCTCTTCGAGCCGCTTGCGCTCGGTGACGTCCGTGGCCACGCCGATCAACCCGGTCACCTCGCCGCGGTCGTCGCGCAGCGGCGTGTAGCGGGTCTCGAAGGCCAGCTCCCCCACGTCCACGACGTCGGTGAACTCCTCGCCCCCCAGCGCGCGGCGCACGTTGGCCAGGATCTGGGGGACCTGGGCGTAGACCTGGTGGACCGATTGACCCACCACCTGGCCCGGCTTGAGGCCCATCACCTGGAGCCCGCGGCCCTCGGAGAGGGTGAAGACCCCGTCGCGGTCGATGGCGAACATCACGATCGGAGCGTTGGTGACCACCGCGCGCAGGCGCGCCACGGCCTCGCGCAGCGCCTCCAGGTTGCTCAGGTCCTGGATGATGATGAGCACCTCCTGGGGGCTGCCGTCGGGGCCGCGGATGGGCAGCGTGGTCACGTAGAGCGTGCCCTCGCCGTCCTCGCGCGTGACCCGCAGCTCGCGGTGGGCGGGCTCGCCGGTGGTGAGCGCCTGGGTGATCGGGCAGTCCCGTACGGCCACCTCTTCCGGCACGTCCACCAGCCGCAGCCACAGCTCCAGGCAGCTGCGGCCCACCCAGCTGTCCCCGTCGCGCGGGGGGAAGAGCGCCGACATCGCGCGGTTCGCCCAGCGGATGGTCTTCGAGGTGTCGGCGACGAACACGTAGGTGTCGGTCTGGTTCACGATCGCCGCGAACTTCTGGCGCTCGCGGTCGAGCACCCGGATCTGGCCGTCGAGGAGCTTGAGCCAGCGCTCGTAGTTCTGCTTCTCGCCCTGCCACTGGGCGGCCTCGCGTTCCGCGGCGGCCCGGTACGCGAGCAGCTGCGCCAGCCACCGCACCGTCCGGTCGCGCCGGGGGTGCTCGGCCGCCCCGTGGGTCCCGTTGAGGCACACCAGGCCCAGCAGGCGGCCCTTCCATTCCAGCGGCAGCACCCGGATGGGCAGCCCCTCCGGAGTCCGGCGCGTCATGGGAGCGGGGGGCCGGCCGGCGTCCTGGACCGCCTCGCTCAGCAGCGTGTGGCAGTGGGGCCGCAGGCTGGTCTGGAGCGCCGAGTCGTTGGGCCACCAGATCTCCTCGACGGCCCCGCTGCGCTCCAGCAGGAGCAGCGCCGCGCCCCGGGCGCGCGACAGGGAGGCGATCAGCTCCAGGCCCGCGCCCAGCGCCCGCTCCAGCGGCGATGCCAGCAGGATGCGGTGGGAAAGCTCGAAGAGCTCGTCCGGGTCGCGAGGGAGGGGCGAGCGCTCGGCCATGAGCGGGCGGCTTAGCGCGCGGCCGTCCGGAGGGCGTAGGCCTTGGCCAACCAGTCGGCGATGGCCTGCACCTTGGCGACCGCCTCCTCGTCGAACGCCGCCACCTGGTGGCTGTCAATGTCAATCTGGGCGTGGATGGTGTCGCCGGTGCGGATCAGCACCACCAGCTCGGAACGGGTCTCCTGGCTGCAGGCCAGGTAGTTCGAGCACCGCCGCACGTCCGGGATGTTCATGTTGCGCTTCTCGGCCACGGCGGTGCCGCAGACGCCGCGACCCACGCCGATGAAGACGTGCTCGGTGGGGGCGCCGACGAAGGGTCCCAGGCGCAGGGTCTCGTCCGGGAAGAGCTCGTAGATGCCCGTCCAGTGGAAGCGGGAGTCCATCTGGTGCACGCCTTCCACGGCGGCCTCGATAACGGCGTTGAACTCGGTGCCGTGGGCGACCAGGCCTTCCAGCTTGGCGATCAGCGCGTCAACGGTCATGGCTACCCCTGCAGCCGCATCCGTGGGGGGG
>JBBIHL010000242.1:0-5293 GCA_037447075.1 Candidatus Eiseniibacteriota bacterium
CGCCGCCGATGCCGCCGCCGATGCCGGCGAAACCTCCGCCCATTCCGCCGCCGGCGGACCCGCCGGGCCTGCGCCGCTCGCCCATCCCGCCCATCGCCTGCGCGACCCAGTCCGGCCCGGCGTCGAGCTGCCCGGCGGAGGCCAGCAGCAGTCCGGGATCGAGGGTCGCGCCCATCGCGCCGCCCATCCCGGGCGAGCCCCCCCCTCCCGGCGCCCCCGCTCCGATCGGCACGAGCACGTGGCGCAGCCGCTCGATGTCCTGGCGCAGCTCGGCCGGGTAGCGCACGTTGATGGTGAAGCGGTTGCGGCCCTCCACGGTGACCTCGATGGGCTGGCCCCCCACCGCCGCCTCGATCACGTCCTCGACCTCGCCCAGCGTGAGGCCGTAGCGCGCCAGCTCCTGGCGGTCGGGGATGATGTCCAGGTAGAACCCGCCCGTGGTGCGGTCGGAATACACGCTGCGCGTGTGCGCCACCTTCGAGACCGACCGTTCCAGGTCCATCCCGATCCGCTCGATCGTGTCCAGGTCGGCGCCGAAGATCTTGACGCCGATCGGCGTGCGGATGCCGGTGGAGAGCATGTCCACCCGGGTCTTGATGGGCATGGTCCAGGCGTTGGTCCACCCCGGCATCTGCATCTTGCGGTTGAGCTCGTTGGTGAGCTCCTGCCAGGTGATGCGGTGCCGGTCGGGCCAGAGCGGGCGCAGCAGCGGCTTGACCCAGCCGGGCGCCCAGCCCGAGTACCAGCGCCGGTCGTCCACCATGCGCCAGTCCTCGCGGGGCTTGAGCTTCACCACCGTCTCCACCATGGAAAGCGGGGCCGGGTCGGTCGGGGTCTCCGAGCGCCCGGCCTTGCCGAACACCCGCTCGACCTCGGGGACGCTGCGGATGATGCGGTCCTGCACCTGCAGGTAACGCTTGGCCTCCTCGATCGAGACGTTGGGGAAGGTGGTGGGCATGTAGAGCATGTCGCCTTCGTTGAGCGGCGGCATGAACTCGTGCCCGAGCCGGAGCACCATGGGGACCGCCGAGAGCACCGCCGCGAGCCCGATGGCGATCGTGGTCTTGGGGTTCTTGAGCGCCACCCACGCGAAGGGCCGGTAGACCGCGATCATGGCGCGGGAGACCGGATGGTCCTTCTCGTGCTTGATCTTCCCCCGGATGAAGATCGCCATCAGGGCCGGGGCCAGCGTGATGGAGACCAGGGCCGCGAACGCCATGGCGAAGGTCTTGGTGAAGGCGAGCGGCTTGAACAGCCTCCCCGCCTGGCCGTTCAGCGCGAAGATCGGCAGGAACGCCACGGTGATGATCAGCAGCGAGAAGAAGATCGGCGGCCCCACCTCCTTCGCCGCCTCGATCAGGATCTTCTGCCGGTCCGCCCGGGCACCCGCCGAAGGCGGGTCGGGCGCGGACTCCAGGTGCTTGTGCGCGTTCTCCACCAGCACGATGGCGGCGTCCACCATGGCGCCGATCGCGATGGCGATGCCGCCCAGGCTCATGATGTTGGAGTTGATGCGCAGGAAGTACATGGGCACGAAGGCGAGGCCGACCGCCACCGGGAGCGAGAGCACCGGCACCAGCGTGCTGCGCAGGTGCAGCAGGAAGATGAAGATGATGAGGCTCACCACCACGCCTTCCTCGAACAGGGTGTGGCGCAGGGTCTCGATCGCGCGCTCGATCAGCCCCGAGCGGTCGTAGGCGATCTCGATCTCCACCCCGGGCGGGAAGGAGGGCTCGAGCTCGTGGAGCTTCTCCTTGACGCGCTCGATGACGCGCAGCGCGTTCTCCCCGTAGCGCATCACCACCGTGCCGCCCACCGCCTCGCCCTGGCCGTCCAGCTCCGAGACGCCGCGGCGGATGTCCGGACCGAAGGAGACGGTCCCCACGTCGGCGATGCGGATGGGCGTGCCGGTCACGCGGTCCGCGCCCAGGGCGATGCGGCGCAGGTCGTCCAGGCTCCGCACGTAGCCGCGCCCCCGCACGAAGTACTCGCGGCCCGACATCTCGATCACCCGGCCGCCCACGTCGGCGTTGCTGCGGCGGATGGCCGCCGCGACCTGGCCGATCGAGAGCCCGTAGGCGTGGAGCTTGGCGGGATCCACCTCCACCTGGTACTGGCGCTGGTAGCCGCCCACCGAGGCCACCTCGGCCACCCCCGGCACGCTGGCCAGCGCGTAGCGCAGGTTGAAGTCCTGGAAGGTGCGCAGCTCGGCCAGGTCGTGGCGCCCGCTGCGGTCCACCAGGGCGTACTGGAAGACCCAGCCGACCGAGGTGGCGTCCGGTCCGATCACGGGGTTCACGCCCTGGGGGAGGCGCGAGCGGATGGAGTTCATGTACTCGAGGACGCGGCTGCGCGCCCAGTAGAGATCGGTGCCCTCCTGGAAGATGACATAGATGAAGCTCATCCCGAACATGGACTGCCCGCGCACCGCCTGCACCCGGGGCGCGGCGAGCAGCGAGGACACGATGGGATAGGTGACCTGGTCCTCGACCAGGTCGGGGCTGCGGCCCATCCACTCCGTGAAGATGATCACCTGCGGGTCGCTCAGGTCCGGGATGGCATCCAGGGGGACGCTCGTCACGGCGAGGACCGACCCCACCACCACGAACGCGGTGAAGACGAACACCAGCGCGCGGTGGGTCGCGCAGAACTCGATGATGCGTCCGACCATGGCGGGCCTCAGTGCTGGTGGCCGGCCGAGGGCTGGGCCCCCATCCCGGCGATCGCCGCCTTGAGGCGGCTCTCGGAGTCGATCAGGAACGACGCGCTGGCCACCACGGTGTCGCCCGGGGCGACGCCGTCGAGGACCTGCACCCAGTCGCTTTCCTGGATGCCGAGCTGGACCCGGCGCGGCTCGAAGTGGCCGCCCGCGCGGGCGAGGAACAGGTAGCGCTCGTCGCCGGCGTAGACCACGGCCTCCACCGGCACGGCGAGCGACGGCGCGCCCTCTCCGGTGAGCCGCACGCGACCGTACATGCCCGGCCGCAGGACGATCCCGGGATTGTCCAGGGTGAGCCGCACCTTGAGCGTGCGCGTGTCGCTGGTCACCGTCGGGTAGATGAAGTCCACACGGGCGTCGAAGCTGCGACCCGGCAGCGCGTCGGCGGTGAACCGGGCCGGGTCGCCCACCCGCGCCCGCGAGAAGTCCATCTCGTAGAGGTCCGCGAGCACCCATACCCGTGAGAGGTCCGCGACCGTGAACAGGGGCGTGTCGGCCGCCACGTACTGCCCTTCGACCACTCCGCGCTCGAGCACCGTGCCGGAGACGGGGGCGCGCAGGACCAGCCGGGTGGACGCCGTTCGCTCCCGCTCCAGCCGGAGGATCTCGTCCTCGGGCACTCCCAGCAGGTGCAGGCGCTCGCGCGCCACCCCGGGCGGGCTCGCGCCGTGGCCGGCGGCCTGCGGCAGCGAGTCGCGGCCCGTGCCGACCTCGATCAGGTACTCGCGCTCACTCTGGTAGAGCTCGGGGCTGTAGATGGAAAGCAGCGGCTGGCCCTCGGCCACCCACTCGCCCGTGCGGCTCACGTGCAGCTGCCGCACCCAGCCCGACACGCGGAGCTGCACCCGGCGCAGGGCGCCCTCGTCGGGCGTGACGAACCCCACCAGGTCGAGGGTTCCGCCCATCCGGCGCCGCTGCACCACCGCGGTCCGCACGCCGATGAGCTGGATGCGCTCGGGCGTCAGGTGCACCGAGGTGAGCCCCGGCACGTCGCCGGAATGCCCTGCCGCCTCGTGGCCGGAGTGCGCGTCGGAGGCCGGGATGGGCTCGAGGCTCATGCCGCAGATCGGGCATTCCCCGGGCTTGTCGGACGTGTAGCTGGGATGCATGGGGCAGCGGTAGCGCGCCGCCTTCTGGGCTTTGGCGGCCTTGGCCTCCCCGGCCCCCGGCCGCTTCGAGACGACGTAGCTGCCCACGCTGAGCGCAGCGAGCAGCATCAACCCCGCGAACAGCCCCCAGCGCAGCGCGTTCATGAAGCCGGCGCCGGGCGGCGGCGGCTGGTGCTCGGGCGGGGTCTCGCCGGCGGCGGCGCCGGCTGCGCCGGGCGCATCACCGGTGGGGACGGTACGGCTCTCGCGATCGCTCATGACTGGCTCCTCTTCACCTCCGGCAGCCGCACGCCCACCAGGTCGCCGCGCGCGGTCACCGCCAACAGCCGCGCCTGCGCGCGCGCCAGGTCCTGGCGGGCGCGCACCAGCGCGACCTGCTCGCCGTAAAGGGTGTGGGCGGCCTCGAAGACCCGCCACAGGTCGGTGCTCCCGGCGGCATAGGAGCTCCACGAGGCGTCCACCGCGTTCTGCTGCGTCACCACTACCGTGTCGGCCAGCAGCCGCACGGTGCGCCCCGCCGCCGCGGCCTGGGCGCGGGTGGACTGCAGTTCCTCGGACAGGTCCAGCTCCATCGCGCGTTTCTCCGACTCCGTCGCGCGCCCCATGGCGTCCATCTCGGCCGCCATGGAGAGCTCGCGCTGGGGAGCGAAGATCGGGATCATCAAGGCCACGGTGGCGCCGAACATGTTGTCCTGGGGGATGCCTCCCTCCAGGGTCTCCCGGCGGCCGTAGGACCCGCGCAGCTCGAGGTCCGGCCACGCCATGCGGCGCGCGGCCCGCGCCGCCAGGCGGTAGCGTTCGACCTGCGCCGCCAGCTCCCTCAAGCGCGGGTGGGCGGGCCCGATCGCCTCCTGCCACGCGGGAGAGTCTTCGGCGGCCATGGCCGAGGGCGGCGGGGCCAGCTCCTCCGGCGAGCCGCCGGGTGCCACCCCGCGCAGCGCGTCCAGCCGCGCCCGCGCGCCGCGCTCCTCGGCGCGGAACGTGGCCAGGTCGGCCAGCACGCGGGCCCGCTCCGCGTCCGCCCGCAACACGTCCTCGAGCCGCCCGGTGCCGGCGTCGTAACGGGCGCGCGACGACTGCACCAGGCGGTCCATCACGCCGCGATGGGCTTCGGCCTCTCGCGCCAGGGCGCCGGCGAAGTAGGCGTCCGCATAGGCCTCCCACGCCAGGGCGAAGAAGTCATAGTGGGCCATCTCGGCGGCCGCCCCCTCGGCCGCCAGGGCCCGCGCGGCCGAGCGGCGCGAGAGCCGGTTGCCGCCGAACACCGGCACGCGCTGGGAGACCCCGACCATCTTCATGGTCATGGGGTCCATGTCGAAGCGGCCGGAGACCGGCACGTTCACGGCCCCCAGCTCGAGCATGGGCGAGGCCCAGGCGCCGGCCGGTGCCACGCGGCGCCGTGCAGCCTCCACCATCGAGCGGCGCGCGGCCAGCGTGGGGTTCGCCGCGGCGACCTCGCGCAGCG
>JBBIHL010000243.1:0-5251 GCA_037447075.1 Candidatus Eiseniibacteriota bacterium
GCCACCGTCCACGCCAGCGACTCCCGCCGCCGGCGGCGCAGGGCGACCGGCGCCGGGACGCCCGCGGCGGAGCCGCCCTCGGCGATCCACTGGAGCTGGAGCTTCAGGTCGTGCGCGGTCTGGATGCGCTGCTCGGGGTCCTTCTCCAGGCAGGCGCGGATCAGCCGGTCCAGCGCGGGCGGGGCGAGGGGCTGCAGCTGCGAGACCGGCCGCGGGTCTTCCTTGAGGATCGAAGCGATCAGGCTCGCCTGGCTGTGGCCGGTGAACGCCTTCTGCCCGGTGGTCATCTCGTAGAGCGTGGCGCCCAGCGCCCACAGGTCGGCCCGCGCGTCGGCTTCGCCGCCCTCGATCTGCTCCGGCGCCATGTACTGGAAGGCGCCGACGATGGAGCCCTCGGCGGTGAGCGGACGCGTGAGCGTTGGCGATTGCGAGAGCGAGGCGGCCGCGGGGGCGAGCCCGGCGGCGCGCGCCAGGCCGAAGTCCATGAGCTTGGCCCCGGACCTGGAGAGCATGATGCTGCCGGGCTTGAGGTCCCGGTGGACGATGCCCGCGCGGTGCGCCTTGTCGAGCGCGTCGGCGATCTCGGTCCCCACCCGCACCACCTGTTCCGCGGGCAGCGGGCCCTTCGCCAGCCGATCGGCCAGGGACTCCCCCTCGACCAGCTCCATCACCAGGTAGTCCACACCCCCCTCGTCCCCCACGTCGTGCAGGGTGCAGATGTGCGGATGGCTGAGCTGCGAGACGGCCCGCGCCTCGCGCTCGAACCGCGCGCGCAGCTCGGGGTCGGCCGAGAGGTGCTGCGGCAGCACCTTGACCGCCACGTCCCGCCCCAGGCGGGCGTCGCGCGCGCGGTAGACCTCGCCCATGCCGCCCGCGCCGAGCGGGGCGGCGATCTCGTAGGGACCGAGCTGGGTGCCGGCGGCGAGGGTCATGGCTCGCCGGTTGGGTGCTCGGTGGGGGACATGGCGCCGGGCCTCCTGGTGCGGCGTACCCGGGATGGCGAAGCGGATGGCGGGGGCCGGCCTGCCGAGCGTCCCGGGTGCGACGGTAGCCGGTGACTAGCAGCTCGAAGGGCACGGGCAAGAGGATTCTGCTCCGAGACCGGCAGGCTGCCGGACTCCCCTTCTCCGGCGAGGATGGCCGGAAACGAGGTGGCCGGAGAAGGAGCTATAATGCCGCCGTGGACTTCGACCGTTTCCCCGGAGGCGAACTGGTCCAACATGGGCTCCGGGACCTCGAAGCGGGGCGCGAGACCGAGGCGGCGCTTCTGGTCCTGATCGGGGCCCCGCGCCTGCGGAGGCTGGGAATCCGGGTGCCCGCGCTCGGGCTCGAGGCGGTCGAGCACCGGCTCTACCAGCGGCTGGCCAGCGCGGACCCGGGGCCGGCCCACTCCCGCTACAACGCCCTGATCCGGACCCTGGTCAGCTTCGAGCGCGCCGCCGAATGCGCCGGCTAGCCGAAGAAGCTCGCATCCGGAGCTTCATGCGGTCGCTCGGAGCCGGCGCCCGCGAAGAAACCCGCGCCTACTTCACGGGAGGCGTCAGCGCCGTGCTTCTGGGCTGGCGGACGGCCACGATCGACGTGGACGTCGTGTTCGTCCCCGACCGGGACGAGCTCCTGCGCCTGCTCCCGGGCCTCAAGGAAGAGCTCGAGATCAACATCGAGCTCGCCTCGCCGGCGCACTTCCTTCCCGAACTCCCCGGCTGGGAAGAGCGGTCGCCGTTCATCGCGCGCGAGGGCCACGTGTCCTTCCACCACTACGACCTCTACTCCCAGGCCCTGGCCAAGATCGAGCGCGGCCACGCGCAGGATCGGGCCGACGTTCAGGCCATGCTGGATTCCGGCCTGGTCCAGCCGGCGCGACTGCGCGAGCTGTTCGAGGTGATCGTGCCGCGCCTCTATCGTCATCCCGCGGTGGATCCCAGGTCGCTGCGCGGGGCGCTGGACGAAGCCCTGGGCGGCAGGACCTAGGTTGCGGCAAGCGGGGATCGTGATCGGCACACCACCAGGAACCCTTCGCAAGGAGGCGAGAGATGGCAGAGCAAGTGACGGTCAAGGGCAACGGCGGCGCCGTCATGGGCCCGGTGTGGATCATGGGGTGGCTGTTCACCATCGGCTTCCTGCGGCTGGCATTCTGGAAAGGAGTCCTCGCCGTGGTCCTGTGGCCCTACTACCTGGGGGCGTTCTTCCACAAGTAGCCGGGTCGGGCGGCACGCGTGGCGGAACGGGGAGCGGCCCGGCCCTACTTGATGAACGTGCCGGCCTGCAGCTCGGCGTAGGCCTGGCGCAGCTCCTCCTGGGTGTTCATCACGATGGGCCCGTACCACGCCACGGGCTCCTCGATCGGCTTGCCGGAGACGAGCAGGAAGCGGATCCCCTCGTCGCCCGCCCGCACCACCACCTCGTCGCCGGCGTCGAACAGCACCAGCGAGCGGTTCCCGGTCTGCTCGCGGGCCAGGGTCTCGACCGGACCGGCCTTCTCGGTGAGGACGCCGAGCGGCGGCGAGGCGTCCCGGAACGTGCCGCCGCCCTCGAACACGTAGGCGAACGCGTTCCTGCGCGTGTCCACGGCAAGGGTCTTGCGCTGGCCCGGCGGCACCCACACGTCCAGGTAGCTCGGATCGGCCGCGACGCCGTCCACCGGCCCCTGCTTCCCCCAGAAGCTCCCGCACACCACGCGCACGCGGGTGCCGTCGTCGTCCACCACCTCGGGGATCTCGCGCGCCGCCACGTCCTGGTAGCGCGGGGCGGTCATCTTGAGCGAGGAGGGAAGGTTCGCCCAGAGCTGGAACCCGTGCATGCGTCCCTGCGGGTCGCCCTGCGGCATCTCCTGGTGCAGGATGCCCCGGCCCGCGGTCATCCACTGGACGTCGCCCGCCCCCAGCGTGCCCGAGTTCCCCAGGCTGTCGCCGTGGGTGACCGACCCCGAGAGCACGTAGGTGACGGTCTCGATGCCCCGGTGCGGATGCCACGGGAAGCCGGCCAGGTAGTCGGCGGGGCGGTCGTTGCGGAAGTCGTCGAGCAGCAGGAAGGGATCGGTCTCGCTCGTGTCCCCGAAGCCGAAGGCGCGACGCAGCCTCACGCCCGCCCCCTCGAGGGTGGGCCGGGACTGGATGATCCGCCTCACGGGCCGGATGGACATGACGCCTCCTGGTCTTCGGATTCCATGGCAACCAGCGGCCCACCGGGCTCGTTGCCGGCACGTGTCGCCGGCGAGCCAAACGCGGTTGAGCGGTTAGATGCGGGGCCCGGCGGCCCGGTTTCCCGGCGCGGGCGGCGAGGCCCGCGCGGCGACCCCCTTCACCTCACCGGGCCCAGGCGCTCGTCCAGCCAGTCGAGCATCACCCCGATCGCCTCCTGCGGGCGAGGCGGGATGTGGCCTCCCTCGAACACCACGTGGCGCTTGTCCGGCTCGGGCGTGCCGAGCATGCGGAACATCGGCACCTGCGCCGTGGCGTAGGGCAGGTCGAAGTCCTCCCGGCCGTTGACCATGAGCACGGGGACCTTCACGCGCGGCGTGAAGTTGACCGGGTCGGCCTCCGCGGGGATCTCATACGTCTCGAAACCGCCGGAGAGGAGCACCCCGGTCCGGAACCGCGGCTCGATGGCGAGGAAGAGCGGACCGAATTGCGCGCCAAGGCTCAATCCGTAGAAGGCGATGCGCGAGCCGTCCAGGTCGCGCCGGGTCTCCAGGTAGTCGAGGGTCCGGCGGATGTCCTTGCCGCGCTGGATCAGGACGTCGCGAAGCTCGTTCAGGCCGTACGGCCCGGGCCTGCGGCGCTCGTAGGTCCCCTGGTAGATCGGGTAGACCAGCGCCCGACCGCTGCGCACCAGGAACTCGGCGAACCGCAGCCGCAGGTTCTGACTGGAGCCGGCCCGCACCGCGTCGGAGCCGGGAAAGTACACCACCGCCTGGTAGGGCGGCCTGCCCGACCTGGGCAAGAACACGTAGAGGGGCAGGCGTTCGGCGCCGTAGGCCGCGCGGACCGAGACCCGCTCCCTGCGCCACGCCGGGTTCGCGTCGTCAACCGACTCGAGCCTGGCGTCGAGCGGGGTGCGATCGTAGTCGTAGAGGCGCAGGTAGGCGCGGTACACCTCGTCGCCGACCGGCTTCCAGCTGGCCGGGTCGCGCTGGAGCGTCCTGATCTCCTGGACCAGCCGGGAAGCGAGCGGCTCCTGCTGGAGCATGCAGCGGAACCCGAAGGTCGCCCGGCGCTCGAAGGGCGACTGCGCGTCCTCGTCGCGGAACATGTAGGGGGCCTCGCTCCAGCCGCCGCCGAGCACGTAGCGCCGGCCGCCCGTGGTGGCGTTCCAGCACCACTCCTTGACGTTGCCCGCCATGTCGTAGGTCCCGAAGGGGCCGAGCCCGCCGCCCACCCGGGCCGGGCCCTTGCCGGTGAAATTGCTGGCCGCCAGGATCTCCGAGAAGATGCCGAAGGCGCCCGACGCGGCGTACCAGTGATAGACCGTGGGAAGCCGCTTGCCGGCGAAGGCGGCGTAGGCGGCCGCCTCGTACCAGCTCACGCCGCCCACCGGATAGTCGTCCTGCCCGTCGGGGTAGCTGCCCAGCTCCCAGGTGGAGGGCCCGGGCCGGCCGGTGGCGTCGCGGAACTCCCTCATCGCCTGCTCCCGGGTGAGCGTGCGCCCCTCCTTCACGAACGGCTCCCTCCAGTATTCGGGGCGGCGATAGCCGCCGGCGTCCACGAACGCCTTGAACTGGCGGTTGGTGACCTCGCAGCGGTCCAGCCAGAAGTCGGGGAGCTGCACCTCCTCGTTGGTGCTCTCCAGCTGGAACGGTCCTGCCGGGACCAGCACCATACCGGGCCGCCCGGAGCCGACGGGGACCAGGCGCAACCGCAGGTCGCCCAGCTCCTGCGCGACCTCGAGCGTGTCGTAGCCGGGCTTGGTGAGCCGCCAGCGCAGGAGCGCCAGGGGAACGCGCGCCTTCTCGATCGGAGTCCTTCCCAGCAGGACCCACGGATCGTTGCGCGAGAGGTAGCCGCGGAACGCAACGTCCGCGCCGGCGGGCTCGCTCGTGATTGGCCTGTCGACCGTCAGGTTGAGCCAGTCCTGCCGGACGTGGGGGTCGTGGGGGGCGATCTCGAGCGCCCGCCTCGCCACCCGGTAGGCGGCGGCGACGTCGCTCTGACCCATCAGCCGCGCGACCTCGACGCCCGCCCGGTCCCGCGCCCAGCGCAGCCGCGACTCCCGCAGCAGGAGCCACGCCAGGGCCGCGACCGCGAGCGCGGCC
>JBBIHL010000244.1:0-5228 GCA_037447075.1 Candidatus Eiseniibacteriota bacterium
CGCCGCCGGCCGCGGAGCCGGAGCCCGAGGCCAAGGAGACGAAGGGCAAGGGGAGCCCGGTGGTTGGGAACAGCCCGGTCGCCACCGCCACGTTGATGAGCGCGTAGAGGCCGATCTGGACGGTGATGCCGCCCGCCACCAGGAAGCCGAACCCGTCCGGGGCCCGCACCGCGGCGCGCAGCCCCCGCCACAGCAGCAGGGCGAACAGCACGAGCAGCGCGGTGCAGCCCAGCCACCCCAGCTCCTCGCCCAGGATGGAGACGATGAAGTCGGTGTGGGCTTCGGGCAGGAAGAGGTACTTCTGCAGCCCGCCCCCCAGGCCCCGCCCCAGCAGCCCGCCCGAGCCCAGGGCGATCAGCGACTGGTCGAGCTGCCAGCCGGCGCCGCGCTGCTCCAGCTCGCCGCGCACCAGGAAGCTCCAGAAAGTGCGGGCGCGCTCCAGCATGTAGGGGTGCGAGACCAGGATCAGGGCGAGCGCCGCGGCCCCGCCGGCCGCCGGCACCGCCAGATGGCGCAGCGGCGCGCCGGCGAGGAACAACAGGGCCAGCGCGCTCAGGATCAGCACGCCCGCGCTGCTGAGGTTGGGCTGCGCCACCACCAGCGCGCCCAGGCCGCCCGCCACCAGCAGCGGCAGCAGCGTGCCGTGCAGCATGCCGTGGACCGCGGGGGGCCGCCGCGTCAGCCGGCGGGCCAGGTAGACGATCAGCGCGAGGCGGGCCAGGTCGGTGGGCTGCACCGACAGCACCCCCCATCGCAGCCAGCGCGAGGCCCCGTTGGCCGCGTGCCCGCCCAGCACCACGGCCAGCAGCAGGGCGGCGCTCACGCCCAGCAGCGGGCCCGCCCCGCGCTCGAGCGCGCGCAGATCCGCGCGCGCCGCCAACCCCAGCGCCAGGAGCCCCACCACGGTGCGACCCAGCTGGCGGACCAGGAAGTAGTCGGGATCCTGGTAGCGGGTGATGCCCAGGATGGCGCTCGAGGAGTACACCATCACCAGCCCCACCGTGCAGAGCAGGAGCGGGAGCACGAGCAGCCAGGGATCGCCACGCCTCACGCCCGCACACCCTCTCCCAGCTTGCGCACTTCGGCCTTGAAGCGCCGGCCGCGGTCCTCGTAGTCCCTGAACATGTCGAACGAGGCGCAGCCGGGGGACAGCAGCACCGTGCCCGCCGGCTGGGCCGCCTGGAAGGCCCGCTGCACGGCGTCGGCCAGGGTGTGGGCCCGCTCGATCGGCACGCCGCTCCTCTCCCATGCCTTGCTCATCGCCAGCGCACCCTCGCCGATCAGCACGACGTGCCTCGCCCTCCCGCGCAGGCGCGGGGCGAGCGGGGCGAAGTCCTGCCCCTTGTCGCGTCCCCCGGCGATCAGCACCACGGGTCGCTCGAAGCTGGCGAGCGCCACCTCCAGCGAGCCCACGTTGGTGGCCTTGGAGTCGTTGACGAACTCCACGCCGCCCACCCGCCCGCAGGACTCCAGACGGTGCTCGAGCCCGGCGTAGGTGCGCAGCGCACGGCGCAGCGCGTCGCGCGGGAGCTCGAGCGGCAGGGTCAGCGCCAGCGCGGCCAGCGCGTTCATCCGGTTGTGGGGGCCGCGCAGCCGCAGCTCGCCGGCGGGCATCAGGGGCTCCCAGCGGCCCCGCCAGGCCAGGTGGAGCGCGCCTTCCGCGGCGAAGGCGCCCTCCTGGGGGCGCGAGCGCGCCGAGAAGTGCAGCCAGGCCGCGCCGCCCCCGCGGCGCTTCATCACCTCGGGGTCGTCCGCGTTCCACACCGCGTAGTCGCCCGGCCCCTGGTGCGCGAACAGGCGCTGCTTGATCCCCCCGTACTCCTCCAGCGTGGGGTGGCGGTCGAGGTGGTCCGGGGTCAGGTTGAGCCAGGCGGCTGCCCAGGGCCGGAAGCGCTCCACCAGCTCGAGCTGGAAGCTGGAGACCTCCACCACCAGGAGACCCTCGGGCGGGACCTGCTCGGCCACCTCGCACAGCGCGCGGCCGATGTTGCCGCACACCTCGACCTCGCGCCCGCCCGCGCGGGCCAGCGCGCCCGCCAGGTCGGCGGTCGTGCTCTTGCCGTTGGTCCCGGTCACCGCCAGGAGGGGGGCGCGCGCCGCGCGAAAGCCCACCTCCAGCTCGGAGAGGGCCGGCACCCCGGACTCCCGCGCCGCCCGCACCAGCGGATGGCCGGCCGGCACGCCGGGGCTCACCACCAGCAGGTCGCGTCCCTCGAGCAGCTCGGGATCGTCCCGTCCCCACTCGGCGCGCACTCCCAGCTCGTCCAGGGCGCGCGCCCACTCGGCGGCCTCCTCGGCCCGCCGCCGGTCGCAACCCAGCACCTCGGCCCCCTGTCGGCGCAGCAGCCGCGCCGCGGCCAGACCGCTGCGGGCCAGCCCCAGCACCAGTGGCCGGCGGGCGGGAACGACGGGGCTCGGGCTCGCGCTCATTGCAGCTTGAAGGTCGAGAGGGAAAACAGCGCGAGCAGCACGCCGACGATGTAGAAGCGCAGCACCACCCGCGACTCCGCCCACCCCTTGAGCTCGAAGTGGTGGTGCAACGGCGACATGCGGAACACCCGCCGACCCAGCAGCTTGAAGGAGGCGACCTGGACCATCACCGAGAGCGCCTCGGCCACGAACACGCCCCCCACCAGCAGCAGCCAGAACTCGCGCTTCAGGAGCACGGCCACGATGCCGAGCGCCCCTCCCAGGGCGAGCGAGCCGGTGTCGCCCATGAAGACATCCGCCGGGTGGCAGTTGAACCACAGGAACCCCAGCGCCGCCCCCAGCAGGGCGGCGCAGAACACCGTGAGCTCGCCGCTCTGGGGCATGAAGGCGATGTTGAGGTAGGCGCTGATCCTGGCATGTCCGGCCACGTAGGCGATGGCGGCGAACACCAGCGCCACGATCGCGACCAGGCCGGAGGCCAGACCGTCGAGTCCGTCGGTGAGGTTCACGGCGTTGGAGGCACCGGTGATCACCAGCACGACGAACGGCACGAACAGCCACGCCAGCTCCAGGTAGCGGAACTTGAGGAAGGGCACCTGCGTGGAAGTGGGCGTGAGCGGCCCGCCGCCCGCGAGCGCGCCGCCCGCCGTCACGCCGTGCCGCATCCAGCTCGGGTCCGGCCAGGCGAGCAGCACCGCCGCCACCGCCAGGCCGATCACCGCCTGGCCCACCAGCTTGTAGCGGCCGAGCAGCCCCTTGCCCAGCCCCTTCACCACCCGCAGGTAGTCGTCGAGGAAGCCCAGCGCGCCGAGCCACAACGTCACCCCCAGCGCGATCCACACCCAGCGCGAGGTGAGGTTGCACCACAGCAGGGTGGACGCGGCCACCGCCAGCAGGATGATGAGCCCGCCCATGGTGGGTGTTCCTTCCTTGGCGAGGTGGCTGCGTGGACCCTCGGCACGCACCCGCTGGCCCAGGCGCGAGCGGCGCAGGGCGTGGATCAGGGGCGGACCGAGCACGAAGCACACCACCAGCGCGGTCACCGCCGCGTAGGCGGCACGGAAGGTGATGTAGCGGAAGACGTTGAGGAACGAGAGCTCGGGGATCTCGTGGAGCGGGTAGAGCAGGTGATAGAGCACGATCAGGACCTCTGCCCCAGGGCGTCGAGGGCCTCCTCCAGGCGCGCCGCACGCGAGGCCTTGAGCAACGCCACCACGCCGGGCCCGAGGGCGGCCCGCAGCTCCACGCCCAGCTCCGCCTTGTCGGCGAAGACCCGCGCGTCCAGGCCCGCCGCGCGCGCGCCTTGCGCGTATTCCTGCGCGAAGCGACCCACCGCCCAAACCTCGGCTCCGCGGGCCGCGGCACCGGTCTCGCGGTGCAGGCGCTCCGAGTCGGGGCCCAGCTCCAGCATGTCGCCCAGCACGGCGATGCGCCGCGCGGCTCCGGGCCAGGCCGCGAGGGTCCCCAGCGCGGCGCGAGTGGCCGAGGGGTTCGCGTTGTAGCAGTCCAGGATCAGCGTGCCGCCGTTCCAGCCGCGGATCTCCATGCGCAGCGGGGCTCCCCGCAGCGCCTCCAGCGCGCGCCCGCAGGACTCGGGCTCCAGCTCGAGCGCCCGCGCCACCGCCAGGGCGGCGAGGGCGCTGTAGGCGTGATGGCGCCCCACCAGCCGCAGGCGCACGGGCGGGAACCCCTCCACCTCGAGTCGCAGGCCCTCCGCTCCCAGCTCCTCCGCCGCGCGCGCCCGCAGGCCCACGCCGGGCGAGAAGCCGAAGGTGAGCAGCCGGCAGCGTGCCCCGCGCAGCGCCGCCAGCAGGTGGGGCTGGTCGCCGTTGACGAACAGCGGGGCCTCGGGCGGGAGCGCGAAGCCCAGCTCGGCCTTGGCCGCGGCCACGGCCTCGCGCGAGCCCAGGTGTTCCAGATGCGCCTCCCCCGCGTTGGTGATCACCCCGGCGTCGGGTCGCGCGACGGCGGCGAGCGCGGAGATCTCGCCGGCGTGATTCATGCCCAACTCCAGCACCGCCGCCTGGTGCTCGGGCCGCAGGCGCAGCAGCGTGAGCGGCACGCCCCAGTGGTTATTCAGGCTGCCCTCGCTCTTCAGCGTGGCGTAACGGGTGGCGAGCACCGCCGCGACCATGTCCTTGGTGGTGGTCTTGCCGTTGCTCCCGGTCACCGCCACCAGCTCGCCGCTCCAGCCTTCCCGCCAGCGCGCGCCCAGGCGCTGGAGCGCCGCGGTGGCGTCGTCCACCAGCACCAGCGGCCCGGGCTCGCGCCCGCGCAGCGCTCCGTAGGAAGCCCGCTCGCACATCGCCGCCGCCGCCCCCACCTCGAAGGCGCGGGCGATGAAGGCGTGGCCGTCGGCGCGGCTACCGCGCAGGGGCACGAAGAGGTCTCCCGGAACCAGCGTGCGCGTGTCGATGCTGGCCCCGCCGATCCCCGAGCGCAGCAGGGCTTCGCGCCCGGTGGGCGAGGCCGGCACCTCGCGCACCACCAGGTCGCCGCCGGTCCAGGCGGCCAGCTGCGGCAGGGTGAGCAGCGGCGTTCCGGTGGCCGAGGTCACGCCGGCCTCCCCGCCAGCAGCTCGCGCGCCACCGCCCGGTCGTCGAAGGGCAGAACCCGCGCGCCGACGGTCTGTGTGGTCTCGTGGCCCTTGCCCGCGATCAGCACCACGTCGCCGCGGCGGGCTCCCTGCAGGGCGGCGGCGATGGCGGCACGGCGGTCGGGCTCCCGGCGGGGCCGGGCCCGGCCGGCCGCTACGCCGGCCGCGATCTCCGCGATGATGGCGAGCGGGTCCTCGCCGC
>JBBIHL010000245.1:0-5221 GCA_037447075.1 Candidatus Eiseniibacteriota bacterium
CGTCGGCGCCGAGCCGCGCCTCCAGCTCGCGCAGGCGCCGGAGCACCTCGCCCAGGGTGCGGCCGGGCTCCAGGCTCGCCATCTGCAGCACCGCCGCTTCCAGGTGCAGCAGCGGCTGCGCGCTGTCGCGCATGGCGGCGGTGGCGTCGGCCAGGAGCCGCAGCAGCCGCAGCAGGTCCGGCCCGGACCAGTCCGCGCCCTGGCGGCGGTAGCGCTCGATGTCCTCCTGGCTCGCGGCCACCAGCTCGGTGGCGCTGGGGTCGGTCTTCAGCACCAGCACGTTGCGCAGGTGCTCCCCCAGACCCTCGGCCAGGTCGCGCGGGTCCAGCCCGGCCGCGAACGCCTGGTGGATCGCCCGCAGGCTCGCCGCCGGGTCGCGCCCCAGCACCGTCTCCGCCAGCTGGAAGAACACCTGGTGGTCCGGCAGCCCCAGCACGCTGCGCACCAGCTCCTCGGTCACGTGGGTCTCGCCGGTCGAGACCACCTGGTCCAGCCCGCTCACCGCGTCGCGCAGCGAGCCCTCGCTCTGCCGCGCCAGCACCAGCGCCGCCCCCTCGTCGAGCGTGAAGTGCACGCCCGCCGGGTCGGCCGCCTCCCGCTCGGCCACGTGGCGCAGCCGCTCCGCCACCTTGCGGATCGGAACCCGGGCGAAGTCGTAGCGCTGGCAGCGCGAGCGGATGGTGTCGGGGAGCTTCAGCGGGTCGGTGGTGGCGAAGACGAAGGCCAGGTGGGGCGGCGGCTCCTCCAGCGTCTTCAGCAGCGCGGCGAAGGCGTCGCCCGAGAGCTGGTGCACCTCGTCGATGATCACCACCCGGAAGCGCCCGCCCGCGGGGGTGAAGCGCACCTTCTCGCGCAGCATCTGCACATCGGCGATGCCTCGGTTCGAGGCGCCGTCGATCTCCGAGACGTCCATGGAGACGCCGCTGGTGATGTCGCGGCAGCTCGGGCACCGGTTGCAGGGGTCGGGGGCGCCCTCGGCCTTCTCGCTGGCCGTGGCCGGCCGGCGCGGGTCGCGCCGCTCGCAGTTGAGCGACTTGGCCAGGATGCGGGCGGTGGTGGTCTTGCCCACGCCGCGCGGGCCGGTGAGCAGGTAGGCGTGCGCCACGCGGCCCGCCGCCAGCGCCCGCCCGATCACCTCGGTGACGTGCTCCTGCCCCACCACGTCGGCGAAGACCTGGGGTCGGTACTTGAGGGCGAGCGCTCGAGGTTCGGCGGCTGGCATGGGCACCGCTTGAGAATGGGCCAGGAGGACAGCGGCACTCCCGAGGGTTTGCTTACCGCTGCTACCTTCCGGTCCTGACGGGGTTCACAAGCTCGGGTCGCGCTGGGCCTGGCCCAGAACAATGGTGGAGATGAGCGGATTCGAACCGCCGACCCCCTCGTTGCGAACGAGGTGCTCTCCCAGCTGAGCTACATCCCCACAAGGCTTTCGGTGGCAGCGCCGCGCGGGCCGCGGCACCGCGCCCGGGCGGCGACGGCATCTTAGCCCGACCGCTTCGCGAACCGCAAGCCCGCACCCCGGCTCACGGCCCGGGCAGGGCGGGCTTGAGGACCATCAGGACCAGCGCCCCCGCGGGCGCGAGCAACGCCACGCCGCCCCAGAAGTCCCAGCGGCGCGAGAGCGCGTGGTAGACGCCCCAGTCCGGCGCGCCCTTCTCGATCCCGGCGCGCATCAGCTGCAGCATGCGTCCCTGGAGCGGGGCCACGAACGCCATGAACGCCACGCCCGAGGCGCTGAAGAGGACGAGCGACCACAGCACCCAGCCGGTGCGCAGGATGGGTATGTGCCCGCCGATCGCCGCGGCCAGGCCGGCCGTCACGATCACGATCACCCCGGGGATCGTGAACAGGCGGTCGCTGCGGATGATCCCCTCCAGGGCGTGGGCGATCAGGCGCGGGTCGCGGGTGCGGTCGGCGTGGCGCTTCCAGAAGACGCCGGTGGTGATGTTGCCGAGGAACCAGACCACCGCGGCGACGTGGATCAGCTTCCAGACCAGGTAGGGCATGACGGCCGCCGCTCGCGGGCGGAAGTGGGGACGCTGGCGGAGAGAGAGGGATTCGAACCCTCGAGGCGGTGTAAGCGCCTACACGATTTCCAATCGTGCTCCTTCAGCCGCTCGGACATCTCTCCGCGGAGTTCGCGGGGCACTTTACGGGGGCCCCGGCTGCGCGGCAAGCGCCCACCGCAGGAGGGATCGCCGGTGGCGTCAGTCGTCGAGCGCCGCGACCGAGAACAGCCGGCGCGAGCCCACCGAGACGCGCAGGGCGTAGCCCGCGAGCGCCAGCATGAGCCCGAGCACCAGGAGGGTCGAGAGCGTATAGGGCGTCGAGGCGTCGATCGGCAGGGGCAAGCTGCTGAAGACGATGCGATACAGGAACATGGATGCAGCGCCAAGCAGCCCGACCCGCCCGATCGCCCATCCCGCGAGCACGCCCTGGAGCACCGCGAAGGGCGTTTCGAGCGCGACGTTCTCCCCGCCCAGGTTGGTGAGCGACAGCACGATCATCAGGGCCGCCAGGCTGACCCATTCCCGCTTCAGCACCAGGCGGAACAGGAACAGCACGAAGGTCAACGACAGCGCCGCCACCAGCGAGTTCGACGCGACGCCCGTCAAGCCCGCGAACACCAGGCTCCCGCCCTGGATCATCGAGGGGCTGGGAGGCACGGTGGTCTGGCCCAGGATCGGAATCCACGTCGGCAGGGCGTTGGAGGCATGGACGAGCAGGGCGCTCGCACCACCCAGCACCGCGCCGACCAGCACGTCGCGCCCCACGCGGGGGTCGCGGAACCGCCCTTCGAGCACGCGCGCCCAGCCGATCATGAGCTCGGGCATGCGGCGCCTCACGTAGGGTTCGACCGCCAGGTACAGCACCGCCGCGATGGCCGCGAACAGCATGCCCCCCGCCGTGGCGATCAAGAGGCTTTGGGTCTCCAGCTCGATGGACGGAACGTGATGGGCGCTCATCAGCCACTCCAGCATCGAGAGCGCGAACAGGAAGCCGGCGAGCCTCGTCGCTCCCTTCGTGTCCCCGCGGCCGAGCCGCCGGTTGCGACGGGTGAGGAACAACGCGATCAACACCGACACCGCGCTCACCGCCCCGACGGTGAACCCGGCGATACGCTGGGTCGGTGTGGTCGGCGGGCGCTCCATGCGCTGGGGACGGGACCAAGGACCGAGGATATGAAAGTAGACGGGACGCGCTCCCTAGGCCGCCGCGGCGATGCGCAGAGGAACGTCCGGCAGCTCGGGAACCGTACCCACCCACTCCGCTCGCGCGTCGCTGGCATCGGGCGGCACCCACGAGGGGGACACCGGCCGGAACCTCCCGGCCTCGAGCCCCGCCGCCTCGAACAGCACGTTCCAGTCGAACGGCGTCGCGGTCCGCGACGTGTCCACCTGCGGGGGCACGGCCCGCAGGAACAGCAGCCGGCCCTGCGCGCTCACCTCGACGATCGCCATGTCCGACACCTCGAACGGCGGATCGTCGCGCGTGAGCCGACCCGAGGGATCGCGGCCCACCATCCACCGGGGGCTCTGCCGGAGCACGAGCAGGACCGGTGGCCCCAGCTGCCAGCTCGCGCGCCACCGGGTCGAGGGCGCGTGCTTGGAGACGTAGAGCAGCGGTGGGTAGAGCCGCTCCACCCAGCTCTCGCGGTCGAGCACGTCGCGACCGTAGCCGAAGCGCTCGAGCAGGCCGCTGGCACGGTCGCGCAGCACCTCGGGGCTCACCGTCATGCGGGCAAGCCCCAGGTCGTTCGAGAACGGGCTCAAGGCCACGAGCGCCGCGAGGCCGACCAGCAGGCCCAGGGTCAGCATCCACCCCGTGCGGGGCGCGAGCGCCCCCTCCCCGCCCGAGGCCGCCACCATCTCGGGCGAGGGAGTCT
Source organism: Candidatus Eiseniibacteriota bacterium (assembly GCA_037447075.1). Lineage (GTDB taxonomy): Bacteria > Eisenbacteria > RBG-16-71-46 > RBG-16-71-46 > RBG-16-71-46 > JBBIHL01. The sequence goes on from JBBIHL010000245.1 coordinate 3,887, forward strand.
CGCCCGCGGCCAGGGCCGCCGCCAGCGGGTCGCCGCCCGGCAGGGCCGCGGCGAGCTGGCGGGCCGAGGTGGGGCAGCGCATGGGGTCCTTCTCGAGGCAGCGCAGGATGGCGCGCTCCACCGCCTCGTCCAGGACGAGCTGGCGCTCGGAGGGAAGCGTGGGCGCGGATTGGGTGTGCCGCGACTTCCACTCTGCCACGCTGGTCGCCTCAAACGGCCGCCGGCCGGTGTAGATCTCATAGAGGATGAGGCCCAGGGCGTAGAGGTCGGTGCGCACCGTGACGGGACCGCCCTCGAACTGCTCGGGCGCCATGTAGGCGGGCGTCCCCGCCAGGTCGCGCGCCGCCTCGTCCGCGCGCACCGCCAGGCCGAAGTCGGTGATGCGGACCCGGCCATCGCCGTCAATCATGACGTTCGACGGCTTGAGGTCCCGGTGGAGCACGCCCTTGTCGTGGGCGGCCCCGAGCCCCGCGCACAGCTGGCTCGCCACCTCGTTGGCCTTGGCGGCCGGCAGCACGCCGATGCGGCGGAGCAGCGTCGCCAGGTCCTCGCCGTCCACGAACTCCATGGTGAGGAAGTGCAGCCCCTGGGCCTCGCCGATGTCGTAGACGCGGCACACGTTCGGGTGCGCGATCTGCCGGGCGTTGCGCACCTCGGCCCGGAAGCGCTCGAGGGCGCCGGGCGTCTGCGCCAGCGAGCGCGGCAGGAACTTGAGCGAGACCGGCTGCTGGAGCTGGAGGTCGTCGGCCCGATACACCTCGCCCATGCCGCCGCGCCCCAGCAACCCGATGATCCGGTAGCGACCGGCCAGCACCTCGCCCGGCGTGAAGGCCGCGTGGGCGGATGGCGTGGAGGCGTCGAGCCGACCGATCGGGCCGGAGTGGAGCGGCGGGCTTCCCGGGCTCGGCTCCGAGGCGGCCATGGTGGGCAGCTGCGACTGGGGGGTGAACACCGCGCCGCACGACGGGCACGGCCGGGACAGGTCGCCGAGCTGGGCGCCGCAGCGCGGGCAGGTGGCGAGGACTCGAGGAGCGTCCATCAGTCGTCCCGGTGCGGCCGCCTGGCGACTTCCGGCAGACGGCGCCGACGTGGAGCCGCCGCAGCGGACACGGTACTCCACGACAGCGGACAGCCCTCCGAGTGGCGCATGGCCTCACCCTCGCCGGACGCGCTCCCAGCCCCGGCAGGTTATCACGGGTGGCACCCGGGCAGGTCGGGGCGCCCACCGCGCGGGGCGGAGCGTGTAGAATGACGGCCGCCGCGTTGTCAAAGCCCGGACATCCCGTCACGCTTCCACCAATAGAATGGAGAGCACGATGCGGTCCGTGCCGACCC